>CANGYO010000024.1 GCA_947458095.1 Vampirovibrionales bacterium
ATATAGTGTTTTAAAGAGTTTTCCGTACAGTAGGCTAGACGAGGAGCCTAGATTATTTTGTGAAGAAGTGTAGATAGACCTACATGACTGAACAAAATAATCGTAGCGACAAAGTATAGGCACTGTAGGGGAAATTATTTAAAATACTATACACGAAAGCTCCAGTCGTATGACTGGAGCTTTCGTGGTGGGCGCTCACGGGCTCGAACCGTGGACCACCTGCGTGTAAAGCAGACGCTCTACCAACTGAGCTAAACGCCCTTAGCTTTGTTTATATTACATCGTCAAGCCTATAATGCAAGCCCTTTTTTACCCATTGTTTTGAAAAAATTTAAGAAGAGGCTTCTATGATGGAAAGTGAACTTATTTTAGCCCCCTCAACAGCATCCAACACCTTCATGCTGGTGGCATGTAAGGCAAGCGGACTCAAATTCAAGACCACGCCATCAGGAAATGCCGTTTTTAATGCCAACAAACGTTGCGTTAAATCATCCGACGATGCCAATAGCTCGTCGTTGAGCTTGATTTGATTGTTTGCCAAAATATCCACTTCAATGACTTTCTGATCTTTTTCAGGGGTTTGAAGCGAATCCGACAAGCTCGGCAAGCTGATGTTTAAGCCTTGACTATTCAGCATGGGAGCCACGACCATCATAATAATCAACAGCACCAAAAAAATATCGGTGAGGGGCGTAATGTTAATTTCATCAAAACGCTTCAGGCTTTTAGAACTCGCCATTGGGGGATGCTCCTTCTTCAGAAATAGACGGCTGTGCGGTCGCTTCTTTTTTCGGCGGAGCCGCTTCCCCTTCAAAGACAATGTGTTCCACCCCTGTGCCTGCCACCGCTTTCATCACGGTTAAAACGGCTTTGTTTGAACTGGCTTTATCTGCACGTAACAAGACTTTTTGTTCCGTAACCGTCGGCAATAACGCCTTGATTTTAGCCCCCAATTCGCTGGCTTGAACCGATTCACCTTGCACGTCATACTCGCCTTTGGCGGAAACATCCACCGTAATGAGGTTTTTGCTAATGGCTTTGCCGTTTTCAACCAAAGGCAATGCAACCGTCTCGTTTTTTTGAGCGATACTGGGGGCAATCACCATCATAATAATCAACAGCACCAAGAAAATATCGGTGAGGGGCGTGATGTTGATTTCATCAAAACGTTTGACTTGAGAAGCCATGGGGTCTCGCTCCTTTTACGCATGAACAGGGTGTTGAGCCTGATGTTCTTGAGACGTGGAAGTCGCTGAATCCACCGAAGAAAGCAAGACAAGCTTCAACAATTGGAAGTCATTTTCAAAGCTTTCGACTTTAGAGCGGAAATAGTTGTTCGCCACAACCGCCACAATCGCCACGCCTAAACCAAACGCCGTTGCGATCAGAGCCGATCCAATACCGAACATGACTTGAGACGCCTGCCCTTGAGCCGAGTTTGCCATTTCGCCAAAGGTCAACAAAATACGAACAACGGTGCCAAACAAGCCTAAGTAAGGGGCAATCGTGCCTACGGTGCCTAAAATATTCAAGCCTTGCTCCAAGCGACGCACGGCAAGGGCAAGCGTAATATCAAAGGCACTGCCAAAGGCTTTGGCATCACGACCGTGCTGGCGAAGCAGTTGGATGCCTTCTTGGCTCACACGACCAAAAATCCCGCCGAGCTGTTCACTAATCGCTAAAGCATTGTCATAATTATGTTTCGCGAGTTCACGTTGCAAACGTTGCACAAAAGATTCTAGCTCACGTTCTTGGCTTTTAAAGAAGCTCAAACGCTTGAAGACGACCGCTCCTGTAATTAAGGACGCCACAATAATCGGGGACAAGACCGCCCAGTCATGTTGCAAGGTAAAGGTGAGTAGTTTGAAATCCATTGAAAAAGCTCCTTTAGCAATTTATCATACAATGTATAAGTATAAAGTATAATTGCAATTCGGGAAAGTCTTTTTCTAAAGCAGCCTAAAACTATCTGCCTGAACCGAGTTCAATGGATCGTGATGCCATGCTTTTTAAAATACCGTATACCGACAAATTGGCTTCAAACATACGGTTTGCCATTAAGGCATCCGCCATGTCTACCAGTGGGTTAGCGGTGGATGCTTCCACATAACCGTTGGCATCCGCGGCGGGGTGATAGGGCATATAAAGCTGTGTGCCTTTGGTGGGGTCACTTATCGTGCCTGACATGGTGACGCCTGCTTCGCCTAGATTGTTGAGGGTGTCGGCAGGCACGCCTGATGCCGAGGCTTTCACATTACCCATTAAGTCCGCAAACGGCACTTGGGCTTGCTGGCTCAAAATGGGGATCTGACGCTTGTAACCAGGGGTTCCCAAGTTTGCCATATTGGTGGCGTGGACTTGCGCACGTTGGGCGTGAGCCGTCATGCCTGAAGACGAAATCGTCATAGCGTTTAGTAGCGTCATTATAGGGGAGCCTCCGTGTTCTAGGGTTTGAGACCCTTTCGACGGTTTTCAATGGAAGCTGTAGGGGCATCGGTGGAATGGAGGGGTTTTCTAAAACGAAACGTTCATCCTGTCAACATCCTTTTCAATTGCATCCAATTGTAACGATTTAGTCATCTTTGGCACAATTTTAGCTTGACATCCTTTTAAGCTCGCAAGAGGTCAATGCCTCCGTTTTTAATTACACATTAACCCTGAAAGGTAACAATACTATGTTACAATTGTCATCCTATGCCCCCCCCCAAGATCTGAAAGCGAAGAATCAGAGAGTGGGAAATCAGTCTGAGTATAAACTAAAAAGTACTCCTCAAACAAATCCTAATCTCTTGGCTGCTCTTCGAGAAAAGATAACTAACAATGATTTAGTCGATATAGGTATTTCAGAATCAAGAGCAGTAAGAACTGAGCCGAGAGGGAAAATTGGCCCTAGAGAGCAGAGACAGTTAGACTATATGCTTTATGTTATAAAGAAGGAAGGTGTAACAGAGGACACATTACAGCATTTCGTAAGCTGTAATATTACGAATGAGGAAGTCGTGCGAGCTGTAACAAGGTTGATTCCTACGGGCTTGGCTGGTGCTGCTCTATCGTTCTTTCTGAATGGTAATCCTACGATTCCAAAAGTGACAACAGGTCTTCTATATATCATGGGGACAATGACGCAATCAGTAAGATCTGAGTATATCCGTAGTGGTTTAGAAGTTCTAAAACGTAATGCTTTTACAAAATAAGACTTCTAAAGTGCAAGAACATAAGTCGGCTATCCTCCTATTATATTCATTACAAGCAACGCCCCCTTGATGCACCACGTATCAGGGGGGTACTTTCAAAAAGCAGCTTGTTTTACTTCTTTATGTTTCTGTTGTATAATATCGGCAACGTGTAAAAGCGATTGATAAAAAAACGGTTTGCGACGCAAGCCCTGATGTAAAGAAAGTAGATTGTAATTTTATGATGATGTCTCAAGAAACCTTGACCCACCCCCAACAATCGGGTGAATTTGGTATTAAAAACCCCACCCTTGACGCCTTTTACCCCGATATGAAACGGGCTCAGTTTGATATTGGTGGCAAAACCGTTTATGTTGAAACAGGGCGTATTGCTCGTGCGTCTGGCGGTTCGATTATTCTGCAATGTGGCGAAACCACGCTTATGGCAAACGCCACCGCAAGCGAAACCCCTCGTGCAGGGATCGATTTCTTCCCATTGCTCATCGATTACGAAGAAAAGCTTTATTCCGTGGGTCGCATCCCCGGTGGCTACAACAAGCGTGAAGCTCGCCCCAGCGAAAAAGCGATTTTAACCTCTCGCTTAATCGATCGCCCCATTCGCCCTCTTTTCCCTGACGGCTTCCGCAACGATGTGCAAATCGTCGTCAACGGCTTGACCAGCGATCACGAAAACCCCATGGATGCCTTGGCTATTTTGGCAGCGTCTTTTGCTTTGACGCTTTGCGAAAATGCCCCCTTCCAAGGACCCATCGGTGCGGTTCGAGTCGGTAAAGTCGACGGTGCGTTAATCGCCAACCCCACTTACAAGCAAATGGAAGCCAGTCCTTTAGACTTGGTCGTTGCGGGTACCAAAGATTCCATTATGATGGTGGAAGCAGGGGCTGATTTCGTCACGGAAGACGAACTCATTGAAGCCTTGGATTTCGCTCATAAAGAAATCAAAAACCAAGTTGCTGCTCAAGAAGCCTTTGCTCACTTGTGTGGTGTGCCTGTGGTGAAAGAATTCACGCCTGAATTTGACAACAGCCCTGTTGTTGAGTTCTTGAAGGCTAATTATTACGACAAAGTCAACGCTGCTTATCACAATGAAGATCGTGACGGACGCAAAGACTTGGTCGCTGCCATTAAGGAAGAAGCGAAAAAAGCCCTTGAAGCGTTGGGTGAAGACCACGAATTGAACGTCCTTATCAAAGCTCAAGATGTGCCTGTTTTCAGCGAATCCTTCAAATCGCTTGAGAAAAAAGTCATGCGAGCCATGGTCGTCAACGAAGGCGTCCGTGCCGATGGTCGTAATTCTGAAGAAATTCGCCCCATTAAATGTCACGTTGGCGTCTTGCCTCGTGTACATGGTTCCGCCTTGTTCACACGTGGAGGCACCCAAGTGCTTTCAATCGCAACGCTCGGTTCCCCTGGTGATCTTCAACGCTTAGACGGCGTTGAGCCTGACACCGAAAAACGCTGGATGCACCACTACAATTTCCCTGCTTACAGTGTGGGCGAAGTGCGTCCTAATCGTGGGGCAGGTCGTCGTGAAATTGGTCATGGTTGCCTCGCTGAACGTGCGGTTGCAGCATCGTTGCCGAAACAAGCCGAGTTCCCTTACACCTTGCGTGTGGTGAGTGAAGTCGTCGCTTCTAACGGATCCACGTCCATGGGTTCCACTTGTGGCGCAACGCTTGCGTTAATGGATGCTGGTGTGCCGATTGAAAAAGTCGTCGGTGGGATTGCCATGGGTCTGATTAAAGAAGGCGATAAATCCGTTATTTTATCCGACATTCAAGGTCTTGAAGACTTCTTGGGTGACATGGACTTTAAAGTCACAGGTAACACGGACGGTGTGACGGCACTTCAAATGGATATTAAAATCCAAGGGATTTCCATTGATTTGATGCGTCAAGCCTTAGAGCAAGCCCGTCAAGGTCGTTTGCACATTTTGCAAAAAATGGCAGAAGCCTTGCCTCAAGCTCGTCCTGACTTGTCGACCTATGCCCCTCGCATTGAAACGATCAAAATTGATCAAGACCAAATCGGTACCGTCATTGGACCGGGTGGTAAAATGATTCGCTCCATTATTGAAGAAACGGGTGCGACCATTGATATTAATGACGAAGGTTTGGTGCATATCTCCACAAACGACGGCGTAGCAATGGCTGCGGCTCGTAAGAAGATTGAAGACCTGACTCGTAAGTTTGAAGCAGGCATGCTGATTAAAGGAACGGTGCAAAGCATCATTCCTATCGGCGCCTTTGTTCAATTGGCTCCTGGTAAAGATGGCATGATCCACATTTCACAATTCCCTTGCCGAGTCGGTATCATTGAAGATGCTGTCAACATTGGCGATGAAGTCGTTGTTCGTGTAACAGCCATTGATGAGCGTGGACGTACCAATCTTTCGATGAAAGATGTGACGGATGAAGAGCGTGCCAGCTTTGGTTTAGCACCTTTCGTGGTGCCTGAAACCTTGAGTGAGCGTCCTGAACGTGAAGAGCGTCCAGATCGTGGTGGTCGTGGCGGTGGCGGAGGCTATCGTGGCGGCGGCGGCGGTCGTGGTGGCGGACGTGATCGCTACTAAACGTTAAATTTTTAAACGGGGGTATCTCTTACAGGTACCCCCGTTTGTAGTATAGTGTTTTAATACCAATTCACAGTTTTAATAGCGTCTGACGTCTTCGTTGTTGCTCGGGTTCTCGATGTGCTTATGTACGTTTATGTACACCTCACACATCTGCGAGTCTAGGCTCCTAGAATCCGCCTATACGCTATTCAAACTGTGAACTGGTATAAATAATCAATGACGGTGTTTTTTTAGACTTTTGCAGACTTAAGAAAGTGTTAAGCTTTGTAACGAACTAACACTTTATCCAAATATGAAGACTTTATTAAAGTGAAGGAACTCCAAACCCCGAGCTTCTTCAAACCCCACCTTCCCAACCCCAACCCTAATTTACGAACCTATCGTTCCCCTTTTCTTATTTTTTCCAGTTCAGATCCACACCGATTTTATGTAAACATTTCGCTCTAGGTACGCCACCTACACCATTGTGTTTTACATTTTGTACAAGACCTTCCCACACCGAAGGTTCTGTACCCTCATTCAGAAGTCCAACACCGCTAACCTCACTTTTCAACACCCACGAAGCCCGCCTGCTTCACCCCGTGTTTCAGATTTTACCTCTCCCTCTCCTCTATATGCCTATGTCCCCCTGTAATGAGCTTTCATTACAGGCTTTTTATTATGGCTTTCTATAGAAGGCTCTGCGGAAGTGCTTATATAGTGTTTTAAAGAGTTTTCCGTACAGTAGAATAGACAAGGAGCCTAGATTATTTTGTGAAGAAGTGTAGATGGACCTACATGACTGAACAAAATAATCGTAGCGACAAAGTATAGGCACTGTAGGGGAAATTATTTAAAATACTATACCATTTAAACGATTGAAAAGCGACTAGGTGGATTCTAGGAGCCTAGACTCGCAGATGGGTGAGGTGTACACGAACGTACATAAGCACATCGAGAATCGTAGCGACAACGAAGACGCCAGGCGCTATTTAATCGTTTAATTGGTATGACTACACGCCCGCACAAAAAACATTCGGCTCCTAGAATAGTCTAATAGCTCATTTCATCTATAAAACACTATACTTGGTCAACAACGGGCGTGGGGGCGTGAGCGTAAAGCTGTAGTAGTCATCTGCAAAACGCTTCCACACATCCACACAATAGCCACTACCCACGCCGTGCAACGGCAAGTTCTGGGGATGCCCCAACCAAATCGTCGCCACAAAATCACGGGTATAGCCTGAAAACCAAATGTCTCGAGTCTGATCGGTCGTACCTGTTTTACCAGCCACATCACGGTTTTTTAGTCGAGCCTTCGTGCCAGTACCGAAATCAACCACCGACTTCAACGCCGAGTTGATCATCGCCACAGGGCGTTCGTCCAAATGACGCTTGGGGGCTTCCACCTTTCGGAAAATCTCTTTCCCTGTCGGTTCTTGAATCCGCAGAATTGCTTGAGGCGAACGGTACATCCCCCCACGAGCAAAGGTGCTATAGGCATTTGCCAGTTCTAGCACCGAAACGCCTGATGCCCCTAATAAGCTAGCGAAATTTGGTGCAATGTCCGATTGAATACCAGCGAGTCGAGCCGTTTCAATAATGGCGGTCAAGCCCACTCGTTGCCCCACCTGCACGGTGGTGGTGTTACGACTTTGAGCCAAAGCTTGGCGGATTTTCATGCGTCCCTTAAAGACGCCGTCGTAATTTTTGGGCTTCCAATAGCCATAGCCTGTATTAAAGGAAATGGGCTTGTCGTAAATGGTGGAATCAGGCGTAATTTTGCCCAAGCGAAAGCCTGTCAAATACACAAAGGGCTTAAACGTCGACCCCGGTGAACGCCGAGCCATGGTCGAATTGTTAAACTGCGAGTGGTTAAAATCTTTTCCGCCGACCATGCCTAAAATCTGGTCTTCATCCACATTTAAGACAATCATCGCCCCTTCTTTGAGGTTAGACGACGGCGGAGCCTTTTGAAACGCCACTTTCATCGATGCTTCAGCCGCCGATTGCACACGTTGATCCAAGGTCGTGGTCACAATTAAACCCCCTCGACGCACAATGTCTTCGCCAAACGCATCGATCATTTCTTGACGCACATGGTTCACAAAAAATGGATGCCTGTACTGCGTTTTCACACGATCATAACGCAACGGCTCTTCAAGGGCTTGGGCGTGCTGGTCTGCAGTGATGAATCCGTGGTTTTCCATGGCGTCCAATACCAGTATCTGCCGAGCCTTCGCTGCATTGGGGAACACATAGGGATTCAAGCCTTCAGGGGCTTTCAATAAACCTGCCATTAAGGACGCTTGGGCTAAACTCAACTCTTCCGCAGGCTTGTTAAAGTATCGCTTGGCAGCTTTTTCGGCACCATAGGCTTGGTTTCCCCAATACACCACGTTCAGGTAAAGTTCAAGGATTTTATCTTTGCTATACAGTTTTTCAATGCGAGTGGCGAGCAAGGCTTCCGCTAGTTTTCGTCCCAAGGAACGTTCCGAAGACAGATACAAGTTCTTAATGAGCTGTTGCGTTAGGGTCGATCCCCCTTGCACTTCGCCCCCCTTGACGTTACTAATAATCGCTCGCACCGTGCCTTTGGTATCCACGCCCTTGTGATGATAAAAGCGGTTGTCTTCAATCGCCATAATCGCACGTGGCAGATACGGCGAAATATGAGCAAGGCTTTTCACCGTACGGTCTTCATCCCCACTGATGTTGGCAATCAAGGTACCGTTTCGGTCTAAAATCTGCGTCGATTCCGACGGATGCCATTGATCCAACAAGCTCAAGTTCGGGAGCTTTTTCAGGCTATTTGAAATCACAAAGCCCAAGTTCACACTCACCAAAAACAGCACGACAATCATAATCCCCATACCGCCGACCATGACAAAAAGCCCCCAGCGATTTTGGGTGACTTCCTGCTTCATCGGCACATCGACAGGCAGTTCCTGCGTATACGGCGAAACGGCATTATTAGACTGGTACGAAGGCTCTTCAGTATTCACGGGACTATCCTAAGCTGATGTGTTCAGGGAGTTGGATGATTTCAAAAACAGGTTCGACGCTCAAGCATTGACCGCTTTCGGCTTCGATTACAAAGCGAACGGCGTTAATCTGAATCTGCGGACTTTTGGCGACTTCCATTTTCACCCAGCCGAGTTCAGTCATCCGCTTTTGAGCTGCCAAGGGCTCCATGCCGATGACGCTTTCATACGTGCCATTCATGCCAGCGTCCGTAATAAAACCCGTACGGTCGTGCAGAATGCGGGCATCGTTGGTTTGCACATGGGTATGCGTGCCAACCACGGCGGACGCTCCCAATTGCGACGCATAACGAGCCAAAGCCCCTTTTTCGGCGGTGGCTTCGGCGTGAATATCTAAAAACACAATGGGTGTGACGTTTAAGAGTTGAGGCAATTCTTCATCCAAAACTTCCCATGGAGAATTGTAATTCGCCATGTACACCTGCCCCAAAACGTTGAGAATCCCGACCTTTACACCGTTGACATCCACAATGCGAGAGCCTCGCCCTGGGATTTGTCGCCCTGCGATATTGGCGGGTCTCACCATGCGTTCGGCGGTGTTCATGTACTCAAACGATTCTTTGCGGTCGAAGGTGTGATTGCCCCCTGTCAGCGCGTGAAAGCCGTGACCGATCATATCTTGGTAATGTTTTTCGGAAGTGCCCGCCCCATGCGTGATGTTTTCGGCATTGGCGATGAGCATATCAGGCTTGCGTTTGAGGTGGTGTTCCAAAAAATAGTAGACGCCTTCACGCCCCGGCTTACCGACCACGTCTCCGAAAAAGAGGATTTCAAAGGTAGACATTTACGACTCACTTTCTATAGCTGTTTTAGGATTATCCCTTAAACAGACCTTTTCTTCAAGTGGGTGTGAAATGTTGGGGATGACTTGTTACTTGAATCCGCCTTATGCTTAAGATTCTACTTCAAGTTCCGCCGCATCAAACAAAGAAACTTGTTTACTTGTATCATCTTTGACGGCTTGTTTTAATACGACTCCTGCAAGTGATTTATCTAAACGTAAGTCATGTTGAATAACCTCTTCTACACTCACCACTAAAATTTTAGGATAATCTTGATTATTCCAAGTGTGCGTCCACATGCCATATTCACTGGCGGTTTGTTTAACACCTTTGCTTGGTTCATTTAGACAAAGTAAAATACCCATATCAGCATTTTCTTTTAAAACGGTTCCTGCTAAATCTCTTACATAGGAAGGATTAACGATTTTATCGCTTTTAACTGAAAAAATCACACTACCATGTTCACCTTGACCTTTTGGAAATCTTGAGATCCCATCAATGCCACCGTCTCCACCTTTTTTTTCGTTGATAATCGCACGATTATTAGAATAGGTAAGTATGAGCCATTTCTCAAATTCTTTTCGTAAACGATCATCCGCTTTTTTTGCCAATGCTTTAGCACCTGCTAAGTCTTTCGGAACACCGCTTAACGTCAAATGTTCTGTATTGATGACTTCTTCGCCATACGTATCGGCTAAGCGTTTTAGAATAAGTGAAACAGATTGATAAGTAATATCAATACCAATCCATTGACGGTTTAATTTTTGCGAGGCAGTTACGGTCGTGCCACATCCACAATACGCATCTAGCACCACATCTCCTTCGTTTGAACTGGCTTGCACAATACGTTCCAATAATGCCAACGGTTTTTGCGTCGGGTAGCCTAGTCGTTCAGAAGACATCGGATTTAAAGCTTGTATCTCAAAAACAGAATGTGGCAATTTTTCTTGGTTGTCAGAAGCAATTCTTGCACCATGTGGATTCTGAGCTCTTTTAATAGACTTTTCAGTTCGTTCAATCTTCACACGTTCGGGATAGAAAGGATAGTCTTTACTTTTTCCATAAAACAGTATAGTGTCATGCTTTTTGGAATACCAACGCTTAGAAGCACCGCCTGTTTGATAGTGCCATATAAGTTCATTGATATACTCACCTCCACGTCCACCCCCGCAAAAAATACTATCACACACCAATTTCAAGTAATGGCTTGCCGTCGGATCGCAATGCAAATAAAAACTTCCTGTAGGCTTCAATACACGCCAAATTTCATTGATACGAAGGGTCATACTCACCAAGTAAGAAAGTAAAGCCCCTTTACGCAACACTTTTTCTAAGCCTTGAATCAGATAAATCGTTTGTTGGGCAAACCCTTGCCCTTCATAAATCGAACGTAAGTCTATTTCAGCTTGATGGTTCCATTCCCAAGTATCCACAAACGCCTGTGCTTGTGCTTTGTCTTCTTCACCAATCGCATTATAAATCTGATTATAGTTACGTTTAGAATTAAAGGGAGGGTCAATATAACACAAATCAACGGTTTCATCTTTAATATGACGTTTTAATACTTCAAGATTATCTCCATAAAACAGTTTGTTTTTAGATTTAGTCATTGGTTTTTATTGCACCTACTTTATATTCTTTCTTAATAATGACTAAGCATATCACAAACAATTCTGTTTTAGTAGCGTTCTTAAATGTATCTTGACAAAGCCAAGTCGTGTACAGTTACCGTGCTCTAATAGACTCTCGCCGTCTTTAGAGTTTTCTATAGATTTTGGCAGATCCTACCCCGTGAAATTGCATAAGTGTCCCGAACCTGCTATACTCAATCGTATGCAAACACTCATTCAAACATTTGAAAAGCATTGGGCGAAAGTCCTCGTCTACCTGTCGATACTCGCCTTGCTTCTGCACGGCGTTTTCATCTTCGCATCCCCAGCCCACGCCCAAATCCCCCTCATCGCCCTGCTTTGGGTCGGTGCCGTCCCCCTCACGATAGAAGCCCTCATCAAGATCTTCCAAAAAGACTTCGGGGCGGATCTGCTCGCCGTTCTCGCCATGCTCACCAGCTTGGTCATGCACGAATACTTGGCAGGCGGACTCATCGTGCTGATGCTCGCAGGCGGTCAAAGCTTGGAACAATACGCCGTTAAAAAGGCGTCATCCGTGCTAGAAGCCCTTGCCAAGCGGATGCCCAACACCGCCCACCGCCAAGATGCCAACGCCATCGTCGAAGTCCCCTTAGATGAAATAAAAGTCGGGGATTTACTGGTGATTTTCCCCCACGAAACCGCCCCCGTCGACGGCATCGTGCGTGAAGGCAACGGCACCATGGATGAATCCTACCTCACAGGCGAACCCTATCAGGTTTCCAAAGCCCCAGGGTCGTCGATTTTGTCGGGGGCGATTAACGGCAATGCCGTTTTGGTGATTGAAGCCGAAAAGCCCATTGCCGACTCTCGTTACGCCACGATTATGCAAGTCATGCAAGACGCCGAAGCCAAGCGTCCGAACCTTCGGCGTTTGGGCGATCAAATCGGTGCCATTTTCACGCCGATTGCGTTAGTGATTGCCCTTGTCGCTTGGGGCTTAACAGGCGATGCCACACGCTTTTTGTCCGTTTTGATGATCGCCACGCCCTGCCCCTTGCTCATTGCGATTCCCATTACCATTATTAGTGCGATTTCTCTGGCTGCCAAGCACGGCATCATCATCCGAGACCCTGCTATACTCGAGCGTTTGCCGACCTGTCGCACTGCCATTTTCGACAAAACAGGCACGCTCACCTACGGCAAACCCACCTTGACGGAAATTATCCCCAGCTCGCCCTTCACTCGCCGAGAACTCCTGCAAGCCGCAGGCAGTTTGGAGCGTTATTCCAAGCATCCGCTGGCGAATGCCTTAATTGAAGCCGCCACCGAAGAGCATTTGGTTTTGCCTCAAGCCAGTGAAGTTTCTGAAAAGCCAGGGCAAGGGCTTTACGGCGTGATTAACGGTAGGGGCTGGCATATCACGAGTCGCCAAAAAATTAGCCAAAACTGGTCGCAGTTGCTTCCTGAATTGCCTGAAATTACCGTAGGTTTAGAGTGCATCTTGCTTTGTAATAACCAGCTTGCAGGCGTGTTTCGCTTGCGAGATGAAGCTCGTTCCGAAGGCAAGTCGTTCATCGGGCATTTGGCACCTGCTCATCAGCTAAATAAGGTGATTTTGCTTTCAGGGGACAGAACGTCTGAAGTGGCGTATTTGGCGGATGTCTTGGGTATTGAAGAGACCTTTGCGGAGCAATCGCCTGAGCAGAAAGTTGAGATCGTGCGACAAGAAACGGCGTTGGCTCCCACGCTGTTTATGGGCGACGGCATCAATGATGCCCCTGCTTTGGCGACGGCTACCGTGGGCTTGGCGTTTGGTCAGCAGAATAATGTGACCAGCGAAGCAGCAGGTGCTGTGATTTTAGAAAACACCTTGCACAAGGTGGATGAACTCTTGCACATTAGTTTGTCGCTACGAAGCATTGCGTTGCAAAGTGCGGTGGGTGGGATGATTTTAAGCATCGTGGGGATGGCACTTGCGGCGATGGGGTACATCAATCCTGTGCAGGGGGCTTTGGCTCAAGAAGCGATCGATATTTTAGCGATCGCCAATGCGTTGCGTCTGGCGTGGCAACCGACTATCGCCACCGACATGCACAGCCATTAAATGGTATAAGACGTTTTTTCCATAAGAATAGTACCCTCTGGTAGGGGAAGAAAAGTACCTAGTCGCTTATTTGGTGTAAAACCCATCGTTTCAAAAAACGTGGCGGTCTTCACGGTGGCTAAAATACCCATGCGGTTTAAATGAAGATGCTCCCGCACATGATTCAAGACATCCACCAGTAAAAAACGCCCCATCCCTTCATTACGATGTTCAGGCGACACCACCAATCGATCAATCAACACGAAGGTTTCCAAGTCTTCAGACTTGGGTTTGGGAACATCCAACAAGCCCATACGAGCCACGGCTAAAACGGCATAGCTTTCCGCATGACGCACCGTCCAATGTGTGGCGGTTTGATCGTATTCATCAGGTTCTAAATCAAGTGAAAAGCCTTCGTCCTGCACCAAAACCTGTATGCGTAAAGCGAGGGCTTCGTTGAACAAACGGCGATCTTCTCGCAACGTAAAGCGATCCATGCGGTAACGGCGAATAAATTGTGCGTAGGTGTCGGACTTCAACAACATTAGCTCAGCTCCAAAGGTGGGGTTTTGGGTTTTTCGGGACTATACAAAAAGAAACGCAAGCCCATTCGCCACAAACGAGTCCCCCATAAGATTAGGATAAGACCCACATAATCGTAAGGCAAGGGAAACACCGTATGCGTCAACCACCACTGCGTCGCTTCAAACAGGCTCAACTGCTGAAACAAAACCAATAAAGCCAAGCCCGCCGTGCCAATGAAATGAAGCGTAAATAGCGTCCACAAGACGAGTAAAGCCCCATTGAGTCGAAGTCGCAAGGGTGAACGCTTGCCTAATCCCACACGGGTGTTTTGATCATTAGGCTCGGTCGATTTTGACGTTGATTTTGAATACGTGTATTTGAGCAAGAACTGCCATTTTTGAGACATCACCATAAAGGCGAAGAAAGATCCCAACACATAGGCAAACGAAGGACTTAGCCAAAATTGCCAGCTTCCGCCTTCTGCAAAAACAGGAAAAAACAACGCAACCCCTAGTAATAAGGCATAAACCAGAGTCGCCCAACGCACGCCGAGCGTGCCAAATAAGAAGGCGAATCCCCACCATTGCGGGGAATAGTCGATGCGAAGAGGCAAAGCCGTTCCTGCCAACAAAGGGGAATCCACAGGGAAAACACCCTGCCATACGTTTGGCACATGAATTACCGTCATATTGAGTAGGAATAAAGCCAATCCTGCGAGTAGGCAGGTCATTAAAGAAAACCAACGCCAGGAAGGAGCCTGCGTATACGGTTTTAATCGTGTTTGAATATCGAGTCCTCGGCTCATGTCGATGCCTCCAACACATCAAGCGGTGGAGCAAATGGCGTTAAAGCAGGGGCATTCTTCAATGAATGCCCGTCGCACCACGTTTCCCCTGCTCGTTGTACAAACTGATTGAAAACACCGTTTACCAAAGTGACTTGTTGCTCGTCCCCCAGTAAGGGCGTGGTCAGTAAAAGGGCGTCTTCTTGCGTGTCTTGATAATAACGAGGACGCATCCCTACCATACGAAAGCCATATTTATAATACAAATTTTGTGCTGAAAAATTAGAAGTTCGCACTTCCAAGGTCAGCAATAGCATTTTCGCTTGATAGGCTAAACCATACAAATGCGTTACCAAAAGTTCGCCTAAGCCTAAGCCTCTTAAGTTAGGGTGCGTGGCAAGCGTCGTAATATGTCCTTCATCCACGACAAACCACACGCCTGCGTAACCCAAGTACTGCCCTGTCGGCTTATGAATTAAGACAAAGTAATTCGCCACTTGATTGCTGACTTCATTACGAAACGACTCTTCATTCCAGTGAAAACGCCCGAAGGAAGGGATTTCAATCGGCAAAAGGAAGGGAGCATCCGCCTTTTGCATGGGGCGAATGAGGAGTTTTTGCATCATTGTTTCACGCTTAAGTTCAGGAGGCGTTGGCAACGGATATTTTTCAGCAGTCATGGGGGAGCATCCTTCAAAGCCGTAAGCTCACATTCTATGATTTCATTGTATCGCTTTTTAGACGCAATGGCAAAGGCTTCTGTAGAAAGCTTTGTGAAAGGGGCTTTACTCCCTCCCCTTTAAGGGGAGGGTTGGGGTGGGGAGTAGATTTCACGCTGGGTTTTCAAAATCCCCCCCTCTCCCTAACCCTCTCCTCAAGGAGAGGGAACAAGACGAATAGACTTTCGCAAAGACTTCTATAAAGTGCCGAAGGTACGGTCGCCTGCATCGCCTAAGCCAGGAACGATATAACCCTTTTCATTTAGATGCGAATCAATCCCTGCGGTGATGATTTTGACTTGTGGCAAGTTGGCTTGAAGATGTTGAACACCTTCAGGAGAAGCAAGTAAACACACAAATTGAATGTTTTCTTCCTTCACGCCTTGCGATTTCAAAACATCAATTGCCGCAACCGCAGATCCACCTGTGGCGAGCATCGGATCCAAAACCAAAACATGAGCTTTGGCGTAATCTAAGGTGTTGGTAGAAAGCTTATTATAATAGGTAATCGGCTCAAGGGTTTCTTCATTACGAGCCATTCCCAAATGGCAGACGCTTGCTTCAGGCAACCATTCTAAAGCAAGATCCGCCCACGCCAAGCCTGCTCTTAAAATGGGGACAATCAACAGAGGAATTGCCGAATTACGCACCAAAACCGTGGTTTCTTCTAAAGGGGTTTTTACCCGTGCTTCCACACGAGGCAAGTCTACCGTGGCGTGACTTAACAAAACATGACCAATCTGACGCATCGCCAAGCGAAACAAGGAAGGGGGTGTTTGCTCATCACGTATACTCGCCAAAGCATGGCCAACCACCGCATGATGATTCAAATTAAGAACAGAGGATTCAAGTGTGTTTGACGGCATAAAAACATCTTTATTCTAAATAGGGACGTCTTTATTTTACGTCAAAATCATAAAAAAGTCTATTGAAAGAAACGTCGCTCAAACTTTAAATCCTTTCGGATCCGCTCCTAAGACACGCAATTGATTGGTAGAGGTTTGCGTGCAGGTATTGGGCATTAAGGTTCCCAAAGTCCGTACCCGCTCATCTTCATAGACATATAAAAACACACTGTCATTGTTGTTGTCTGCTCTAGAGTCAGGGTCGTAAAGAAAACGCAATGCCCGACGTTCGGGGTTATTACAAGATGCAAATGCCGCACTTGAAAAATCCTGAGAAAATGCCACTAACGTCCCACCAAAAGGCATTGTATAAGCATTTGTACCCAGCGAACTTAAGTTGTCACTAAACAATGTGGTGACTGCGGCATTGGCTTCATTACGCGGCGGTGCATCGAGCGTGACGGCACCGTTGGTATAATGGCGAGAATACGTCATATTGTCTAACACATTCACGTTGTTGGCTAGATTCACATCATTGGTTCGTTTGTAGGTGGACATGGCATTTGCTAGTTCCATCTGCATCCGTTTAATTTTAGCCGCCTTCTCACTGTCGCTTGAATTCTGCACCGAAGCCAGAATCATCGGCAATGTAAGAGCAATCAGCACGCCTGTTAACATAAGTGAAACCATGGCTTCAGCGAGCGTAAATCCATTGTGGTATTCTTTAAAAATGGCACTAAACATAGAAAACCCTCGATTGCTGTGGAGACTTTATTCGTATATCGGAATATTGTCTTGAAAACTTCAAGAAATTCACGTATTTGTAACAAACCCGCCTACTTTTTACAAAGAAAGCGGGTTTGTCTTTTAAAATCAGCGTCTTACGACTTACATGTACTGCTCAATTTCCCAAGCAGAAACGTAAGTGCGGAAACTGTCCCACTCGGCATTCTTGGCTTTTAAGAACTCATCATAAATGTGTTCACCAAGGGCTTGACGGGCAATTTTACTCTTTTTGTACAAGTGCAAGGCATCGTTCAAGCTACCAGGTAAGGACGCAATGCCGTATTCTTTACGCTCGGCTTCGTCCAACTTGTAGATGTTCAACTGCGTCGTGTTGGGGCAGACGGTCTTGTTTTTGATGCCGTCTAAGCCTGCTTGCAACATCACAGCAAAGGCGAGGTAAGGATTCGCTGCCGTGTCAGGCGAACGCAACTCAATACGAGTGCCTGCTCCACGTTTGGCGGGTACTCGGACTAAAGCCGAACGGTTGGCTGTTGACCACGCCACATACACAGGGGCTTCATAGCCAGGAACCAAACGCTTATAGCTGTTGACCGTGGGGTTAGAAACCGCGGTAAAGCCTTGAACATGTTCCAAAATACCAGCCACAAAATGGTGAGCCGTTTCAGAAAGCTGATGCTCGCCTTCAGGATCGTAAAACAAGTTTTCACCTTCTAGGCTAGCCAAAGACATGTTACAGTGCATGCCTGAACCGTTCACGCCAAACACAGGTTTTGGCATAAAGGTGGCGTGCAAGCCGTATTTAGACGCAATTTTACGGGTGGCGATTTTCACGTTAATGACGTTGTCCGCTTGACGCAAGGCATTGTCATAACGGAAATCGATTTCATGCTGACCTTCGGCAACTTCATGGTGATCCGCTTCCATGTAAAAGCCCAATTCAAGCAAGTAATCCACAATTTCAGAACGCACATGCTCACCCAAGTCATCAGGTGCCAAGTCGTAATAACCTGCACTGTCATGCGTTTCAAGAGTTGGCTTGCCGTCGGCGTCTTTTTTGAATAAGAAGAACTCGAGTTCAGGCCCGACGTTAAAAATGTAGCCTAATTCTCTGGCTTCTTTTAAGACACGTTGCAAGTTGCCTCGGGGGCATCCTTCGAAAATGGAGCCATCTGGGTTGTGGATGTTACACATCACACGAGCGGTCACACGTTCGCCGTCTCTAGCGACAGGTAAGACTTGAAAGGTGTCTAAATCAGGGAAGAACGCCATATCACTGGTTTCAATGGTTCTAAACCCTTGAATGGAAGAGCCATCTAACAAAATTTCGTTGTTTAAGGCTTTTTCAAGTTGAGCCACGTGAATGGACATATGCTTGGGGCGTCCGTTAATGTCCACGAACTGCAAGCAGACTTGGCTGACTTTTTTTGCTTCAGCTTCTTTAAGAATATCGTCAATGCTACGGCTTTTGGAAAGCACGCTTGAAGTCATCATCATCATTTATGAAATCTCCACACAAAAACACGGATAAATTAGGTTGAAAGGCATCATAATGGCGAAAGGTTAAATTAGTATTAGAGTGTTGTCCAAAAAGATAAACAATTCAACTATCCAAAAATTGTAACATAAAACAATAAAAAACAATAGGGAAAAAAGCGTGACGATTTTTTTTAATCTTTATAGATGAGCTGGAAAATGCCTTAATTTCCGACACACGAAACCTCTTTTCTGACACACGAAACCCTGTTTTCTGACACACGAAACCCTGTTTTCTGACACACGAAACCCTCTTTTTCGACACACGAAACCCTGTTTTCTGACACATGAAAGTCTAAGAAAACGTCATGTTGTTGAAACGAAACATCCCCCCCCCCACACACTGCCTGGGGAGATCCTTCACCTACGTTCATACCAATTAAACGATTAAATAGCGTCTGGCGTCTTCGTTGTCGCTACGATTCTCGATGTGCTTATGTACGTTTATGTACACCTCACACATCTGCGAGTCTAGGCTCCTAGAATCCACCTATACGCTATTCAGTCGTTTAAATGGTATCAGGATGACGAGGGTTCCTGTTGCTTCTTTGGTTTTCAAGGAGCTACTCTTTTTTATTATGACAACATTTTGGATGCTTTTCTAGTGCTTGAAACCCACTATATATATTAAGGCATTTAAAGGCTATGAAAAATCCCAAAAGCACCTCCCCTTTTTTCAAAGGAAAGGTGCTTTTCTTAAATAAGCTAGAAGTTTAGATTAAATCTTCAGGCATCTCTGTTCCGAAATTGCCATGCAAAAATAAAGGGGATTGTTTTTGGGCTCTTTCATCCAATGCCCAATTTAGTTGTGCTTTTGTTTCAGTGGCTTTGACCAAATTTTTATAATCGGATTCTTTACGCCAGTTTTGTATTAAGTGGTTCGCCATACCAACACCGGGAAGAGCCCAAGCCAATGTGGACAATTTACCACCATATTTGCCTTCTGTGTCATACCAAATTTCGTTGGCTTTTGCACTTAGCTCTGTATTACCTGTTTCTGCGGCGTGTCTTTGCATATCTCTGCTTCGACCGCTCCATTCCTTCATGGGTTTTGGGACGTTATTGAGTGAATTCATGCCAGATGTGTTGATGTAGTCTTTAGACATATGAGTTTACCTTTTTTACTATGATTGTTCTATAGTAAAAGATAAATAGCCTGTTTTATTTATCTTTTACTATATCTTTTACTATACCTCTAAATCCTTAGTTTAAGACTAAGGCCTGCACAATTACGTTGAGAAATCCTCTATTGAATCTATGCTTATTAGTATAAAAACAATTCTAGCAAAAGGACGTGCTAGGTGCTTAACATTTGTAACAAATCGAAGGTTAAGGCGTTTTAATCCAAAGGCTTTCGATGTTATGCAAAGCCCCTCCTAACGGCGTGACATCCACATTTTGGAGTTCAGTTCGCACCGCCACAAGCACTTTTCCTGTAAATAAGTACACCATAGGACTTTCTTCATACAAAAGGGCTTGAATCTCGTCATAATACGGCTTGCGTTTGGCAAAATCAAACTCGGTCGTCCCCAAGTCATAGAGCCTGTCCAGACGTGCTTCAAAGGGATACAAATCGCTGACCTTTTTCGTCAGGTTTTCGGTAGGACGCTGGTTAAACAAATGCAACGCCGCATCGCTTTTAAAGACATTGGCTCCCTGATGAGGCTCCAAATTACTGCCCCCACTTAAGCCCATGACCATCGCTTCCCAACGCCCTGTTTTCATGCGATCAACCAGCGTGTTGAACTCCACAGGTTGCAGGCTTAGCTTGATGCCTAACGCCTCATAGTCATGCTGTAACTGCACCAACGCCGATTCACGATCGCTATTACCTGAATTGGTCACGACCGTAAACGCCACTCGATTGCCACGATCGTCATAAAGTTCGTGCTTGGCGTTTAAACGAAACCCGCTGGCTTTCAGTAGCTCTTGGGCTTTATTGAAATCATAAGGTGCTTGCTGTTCCACTGACTTATTAAGGTAGATACTATTTAAGCCCATGCTCGTCAGCAGTGGAGTTCCCAAGCCTTTTAAGACATTTTCCACCATTTGCGGACGGTTCACCGCCACGTTCAACGCTTGACGAAAGCCCTTGTTCTGAAACCAGTGAAGGAGCTTGGCATCCACAATGGGTTTGCCGTTGGGGTCTTTGCGGGTGTTGAGGTTAAACGCCATAAACGTGGTGCCATCGGCGGGGCCTAAGTCAATGAGCCTAAACTTGGGGGATTTTAATCGTTGTAAGCGTCCCAAGTTTTGAGGGGTGCCTGAATGCGTATGCAACGCACCTTGCTCAAATAGGAGCTGAACATAGCTATTATCTTTCGCAAAAGTCATCACTTCACGTTCCAAATACGGGAGCCGTTCGCCTTTGTGATTCACCACAAAATAATGCGGATTACGCTTGAAAATAATGCGTTCTTTCGATTGATACTTGTCCAAGACCCAAGGGCCGCAAGACACAAAACGCTCTGGGTGCTGTTCGGCGTCTTGCGTTGACCACGCTGCCCCAAAGGCGTCTTCACCACCCTTTTTAAGGATCGGTTCAAAAATATGCTTGGGAGCAATCGCCTGCCCCAAGTTCAGTAACAACGGCGAATACGGACGCTTGGTCGCCACTTCGACCGTCCACGCATCTATTTTTCGCATGGTGGGGAATTGACCATCCACCAGCAGAATATCGCGTGTGCTGGGGTTTCCTAAACCTTTTTGAATAATCACATTCCACGTAAACAGTAAGTCATCCACCGTCAAGGGATGCCCATCGCTCCATTTTAAGCCCTTGCGAAACGTGAGTCTAATGTGCTTTTTATCAGGCAGGACATCATAAGATTTTGCCACCCACGGCATGATTTGCCCCGTGTAGTTATTGCTCTGCACGGCTTGACAGGTCAACATGCTTGAAATGGCGGAAGACGTGCCG
>CANGYO010000025.1 GCA_947458095.1 Vampirovibrionales bacterium
ATAGTGTTTTAAAGAGTTTTCCGTACTTAGGCTAGACGAGGAGCCTAGATTATTTTGTGAAGAAGTGTAGATAGACCTACATGACTGAACAAAATAATCGTAGCGACAAAGTATAGGCACTGTAGGGGAAATTATTTAAAATACTATATGAGATGAATAAGGTAGTTTGCCCAAGTATGATGACTCAATTACCCGTCCCTACACAAACCTATACCCAAGCCGATGCTCAAAAATGGGTTGACGAACAATTTGACAGCATTTTGGATCCCCAAAATGCCATGCCCCACACCTGCTCTAAAGAATCGCTCGAACTGCACTGCCCCCTAAGAGAAGACGTCCTATTACCAGGGGTTCACACGCTCGGCGTACTCGGTGGCGGTCAACTCGGACGCTACTTCTTGATGGCCGCCAAACAAAGAGGCTATTCCACCGTCTTATGGACGCCTGAACAAACACCGCCTGCCAAAGGGCTTTCAGACAAAGTGATTCACGCCCCCTTTGACGATGAAGCCGCCTTAGCCGAATTCGCCAAAACCGTCGATGCGGTGACCGTTGAGTTTGAAGCCATCCCCATTCCCACCATGCTTGCCTTGGAATCGCTGGGTTGCCGTGTTCGCCCCAGCAGTAAAGCCATTGCGGTCTGTCAAAACCGTGCTTTAGAACGGGCGTTTCTCGTTGCCAATGGTATTGCGGTGGCACCTCATGTGGTGGTGCATCACAAGCGTGAGCTGGAAACCGCCTTTTTAACGCTGGGCGAACAAGCGTGTATCGTCAAAACCACCCGATTTGGCTACGACGGCAAGGGTCAACGACGCATCAGCACCCTAGACGAACTCAAGCAAGCGTGGAAAGAGCTAGACGCTTCGCCAGAAGCCCCCTTACTTGTGGAACATGTGATTCCCTTTAAGCGGGAAGTGTCCATTTTAATGGCTCGAGGGATTGATGGTTCAAGACGAAACTACCCGCTGGTGGAAAATCAACACGTCAATGGGGTGTTAAATATGTCGTTTATGCCTGCCCCTGAAACGCAGGGGCATACCTTATTACAGGCGGAAGATATTGCCAAACGTTTGGTAAAAGCCCTCAATTACGTCGGCATTTTATGTGTCGAATTTTTTGAATTAGAAGACGGTCGCTTATTGGTGAATGAGTTGGCCCCTCGCCCCCATAATTCGGGGCATTTTACGATAGAAGCCTGTCATGTGAGCCAATATCAACAGCAGGTGAATGCCCTTACAGGCATGCCGTTGGGCAATGCTGAAATGCACGTGAAAGCTGTTGGCTTGATGAACTTGTTGAGCAACCGCTGGAATAAGGAAGGGGCTTGCCCCAATTGGCAAGAACTGCTGTCTCGTTACCCACGTTTGAGTGTGCATTTGTACGGCAAAAAAGAATTGCGTCCCAATCGTAAAATGGGTCACATTACCTTGACGAAAAAGGAGTCATCTATGGTGGAATCCGCCTTTGATGAAATCAATTCCATGTTGACGACTTACGATTCTTAGCGTAAAAACTCGATGGCACATTCAAAGGTGCGGTCGCACGGAAAGCGAACATCAATGCGTTTATTGCCGATGCCCAGCGTGTTGAGGATCCACTGCCCATGACGCAACAAGGCATCCGTCAAATGCACCCGATTTAAAGGTCGCTGACTCAATCGCCAAATGTGACGCACATGGCTTTGATAAACGCCATCATCCAGCAAGCGAGTGGCAAGGGTCTTACGATGCCGAGATCCTGAACCCGTGACGTATTTTTGAGCGTACACATAGCCCAAGCCCATGGCAAGCCCTGAGCCTATGGCATTCCCTGGTGTATTCCACGCCGCATAACCAGCGAGTTGTGGCAAGACATCAGGCTCATCCTTAATGGCTTTCAATAGTAAGGGATCCGCCCCATTGGCATAAGCCACATCCACCAACACAACCGCCTTGCCAAGCGCCACCGCTTCTGTGGTAAGTGCCAGCGTTTCATACGCGTCATTCATGGTGGTGTCGGCAGGGGTATTGTCGCCGTGATCGCCCATGCGGTAGTGGGGGGCATGCACAATCAACACGACATCAGACTCTTCAAGCTTCAGCACAGCTTTGGCGGCCGTTGCCTTAATCCGCTGATAAATCACATGTTTGAGCGGTTGACCGTCGAACTTTGCCACGACATCCAGCGACTGAGCCGATTTCACAAAAATGCTTAAAGCATCTTGCAGGCTTTCTTCTAAGGCTCGAATAAGCAGGGTGTGAGCCACTTCATCGGCGCCTGTTTGTACTTGGGCAAAGTCGGTGAGTTCAAGGGTTTCAACCCTTGCTCGCAAGGTGTCGGCTTCATAGACGTTTAAGCCGTATTCGCCACGGTCGTCTTCACAAAAGACCAAGTGAGCCAAGCGTTTTTGTTGCAACAATTGCAACAAACGCAGATTGTGCCAATGGTTACGCTCTCGTCGGGTGACAAAATCTTTAATGACGTCTTTAGGGGGCTGTTCTTCTTGCCATTCCAAAGACCGCCAGTTTTGCATCAGAATGTTTTTCTTGTGCAGGTTTTGCGAAAAACGAGACAACACTTCGCCCCATTCCGCCCAATACTCGGGTTCTTCTTCACTATTATTATAAGTAGGCACACGCAAAATGCTGGAAAATCCGTAGAGCTTCGGTACATCTTTTAGAATCGCCAAACCCTTTTCGAGTTCACGAATGAGATCTTCGTTCGATTCTTCGCCAATACGACTGGGAATCAATCCGCCGTAGCTCAATAAATCCAGGGAAACGACCGCCGCTTGAATGGGGTGTTGCCGTAGGATGCGTTCCATCCACTGGCGAAGGGCGGGTAAATCCGCACGGGTTTTGAGCTTGCCGAGCAAGTCCGCAGGGGGTAAGAACACTTGTACGCCTGTTAAACGAGCCAAATCCGCCACGGCTGAATGGCACACGGGGCGAGCGTCTAGGGGAATCACTAAAAAGCAAGGGGCAGTCATATTTTCAATCTCTTTGTAAAACAACTGTGTTTATTGTAGCATAAAAAAACGAACGCATTCGCCCCATGAATGCAGATTCCCCTATAATGTATAAAGATTCCTAATTTATGACTACAAATTTTTCTGAAAACACCGCAACGCACATCCCTAATCGAAAGCCTGAAACCGCTTTAGAATGGGCAACTTGGGCAGCGTATCTTGCCGATTCCAAAAAAGCCTTGGATATTCAAGTCCTTAAAACCGACAAAGTCACGACGCTGGCGGATTATTTCGTCATCTGCACAGGGCAGTCGAAACCGCAGGCTCGTGCGATTGCGGAAGAAATTGCGTATGAGTTTCGTCATGCAGGCAATACGGCGACTGGCGATGAGCGAGATGTGGCGAATACGTGGTGTTTGTTGGACTTTACGGATGTTGTGGTGCATGTGATGCAAAACGAAGCCCGTGATTTTTACGGGCTTGAAAAATTTTGGAATCATGCGGAGCTGGTGCCTGCCGAAGACTGGCACGCTGTTGCCGAAGAGCTGGGCTTGCTTAACTTGCAAGGTGGCGAAGGCTAGGGTTCTCTTTCCGTAATCTTGGTATTGATCTCGTATTAAATTTAAAGCATTACCATTCGTCTTCAAGGAGTGTTTTAAGATGGGCATAAGAGGGGTGATAGTCATTAAGAACACCATATTGCGGCATACAAAAATAGGATTCTAAAGCATCTATAACCTCACTGATTCTCTGTTTAGTTTTAGCTTCTTGGATGTTTTGAGATAATGTGCTTAATTGTTTTTAAAATTTTCGGAGTTGTACCGTAACCGTCTCAGAATCACGAAAACTTTTAGCAACGACTTCATCAATATAAACATTTAGATTATTAAATGTTTGTTCTAAATTACTTACTGTAGGTTTCGAGGTTTTAGGGTGAAAATTTAATCGTGCTATTCTGTTTAAAGGGTTCATGTGAGAATATTCCTTTATTGACTTATCAATGCTTCAATGGCTCTATTTAGTAACACAATCACATAAAAGCCCCTAACTGTGACTTTGTGCTAGTGCGTTGTGAAATGTAACGAATTGTATAGAAGCTTCTACGAAAGTCTAAAAACACACCGTCATTGCGTTGCAACGAAGCAATCTGTTCCCCACCTGGGGAGTCTTTACAGATTGCCACGCTACGCTCGCAATGACGCAACCTACTTTCGTAGAACTTTATACCCACCACCAAGAAAGCCCCTTATGCCAAGCGATGCTTGCTAGAATGAAGAGCTAGAGCCTCTTTAACGTGTTGATTTTGCAAGCTTTTGACAATTTCGGCGGATGACATGGGTAAAAGACTCCGTGGGGTTTTGTCCTTCTATTATAGCTTAAATAAAGACTTTCGCAGAGCTTTCTGTACACTATGTTTATGCTATAGTATTCGACAGATGAAAAGCATGATGCTCCCTTGAAAGGATGCCCCCTGCCCATGAGTCCCACACAGACCAGCCAAGCCTTTCCCCCCAATGCCGACGGGCTGGTGGTGACCTATTTTTCCGACTTTTACAGCGTGCGAAAACGAGACGGTGCTTTGGTGCAATGCAAGCGAAAAGCCTTGCTCAAAAAGCAAGGACTCAGCGTGGTTGTGGGCGATTTTGTCACGCTTGATGAAAGCGAATCCAGCATGGGCTGGATTACAGGAATTCTTCCCCCCACCACGACGCTAAGCAAACCCAAGATCCATAATATCAGCCATGTCTTGATTGCTTGCCCGTGGCAGGAACCCCAGCTGGATCTTCGTCAAGTCGACAGGCTTTTGACGAAAGTCCTGCTTTCAGGCTTGTCGCCCTTGCTCGTTTTCACCAAAGCCGATATTCACCCCAACGACGCACAACACGGCTTCACCCTCGCCGAATGGATGCACTATTACACCTATACGGCTTCTGTACCGACCCTTTCGACCAGCATCTATGATGCCGAAAGCATCGACGGATTGAAGGCGACGCTCAATCGCATCGGCGGACGCTGGGTACTCGCTGGCGTGAGTGGGGCAGGCAAGTCGTCGCTTCTCAATGCGATTGATCCGCAATTAAAATTGAGGGTGAATGAAGTTTCTCACAAAGGAGGCAGAGGCACGCACACCACAAGGCATACCGAACTGCTGGAAACTTTAAACGGCTTACTCATTGCGGATGCTCCTGGATTTAGCCAGCTGGATTTTTCGCTGGATGAACCGATCTCCATTCAAAACGCTTTTCCCGAATGCCAAGTAAGCACCCAACAATGCCCTTACGAAGATTGCCTTCATGTGGATGAACAGGGTTGCGTGATTAAAAATGCCGTCGAAACGGAAGGCATCCTCAAAAGTCGCTATGAACATTACGTCGACTTGGTGAAAGAAGCGCTCGCTGGCGAGCATTTGCGGTTGGATCAATCGCAAAAAACGGAAAGTGCCACCAAGCAAGGCAAGTCCAAAAAAGGCGGAAAAGCGGTGAATGTGGTGAAGTTGAATCCTGAATTGCGAGACGCCAACCGCAAAGAAAACCGCCAAGCCCTTAAAAAATTAGAACAGCATATTCTGCATCATCAACGCCTTGAAGACGGGCTGGATTATGATGAAGACGCCCTAAACGACGAGGATTTTTAGATGCACGATACGCTCCATATGACTCACTTATTAGAAACACCGACTAGCCAAGCACCGCCTTTATCTAGTGCTGCTTGGCTCAAATGGCGTTACGGCAGGCTTCAAGAACACATCAATCAGTGGCTTGAAGAAGCGTTAGACACGGCGTGGCATCCGCAAGCCGAAGCGTTGAAAAGCTTGCCTGAACTGGCGACCTCCTTAAAACGCTTGTGGCAGGCGTCTCGTCATGCGACCTTGCTCGGCGGTAAGCGGATTCGTCCGTTGTTGTCGGTGCTGGTGTGGCAAGCCTTGTCTCGTCACGATGTGGAAACGCTCAAGGGGCTTTGCCTGAGCAGTGAGTTCATGCACGCCCAAAGCTTGGTGTTTGACGATCTGCCTTGCATGGATGATGACGATCTGCGTCGAGGCAAACCCACTACGCACAAGGCGTTTGACGAAGCCACTGCCGTTTTAGTCGGCGATGCCTTAGCCAGTTTTGCCTTTGAATGTGTGGTGAAATACAGTCCGCAAAACACTTTGGCGGATTTAGAAGCCCTGCTAGAAGTCACGCAACGTTTGGGGAGCGTCGGCAGTTTTGGCGGACTCGTCAACGGGCAGTATGCCGATATGTGGAGCCATGAATCGCCCGCGAGCCTTGAGCAATTACGCTACATTCACGCCAATAAAACAGGGGCCTTATTACGTTATGCGATTGTGGCACCAGCAGTTTTGGCAGGAGCCTCTTCGCACGTGCAAACCAGCTTGTCGACTTGGGCGGATGTGATTGGTCAGCTTTTTCAAGCCACGGATGATGTGCTCGATGTGACGGCGACGTCGCAGGACTTGGGCAAGACGGCGGGCAAAGATGCGGATCAAAACAAGCTCACGTATATCAGTGTGTTGGGGCTTGAAGGCACGCAGGCGGAGGTGCATCGCTTGCATGAAGCAGGCTCTCAGGCGTTGGAGCGTCTAAGGCAGTCGGGGCTTGCGGTTGAGGCGTTAGCCGAAATACAGGCGTTTATTCTGCATCGTGGGCATTAGGTTTGGTGTCCCTCCTCCTAACCTCCTCCCTAAGGGAGGAGGAACAAGACAAAAAGACTTGCATTCTGTACATAAATTTGTCATAATGCAACTAAGAAAGGTTGCATTATGATGTCGCAACAAGACAAGCTTAAACAACGACTACTTAAAAAACCGAAGGATTTTACTTGGCACGAATTGCGTAAGGTGCTTTTTTCGTTCGGCTATGAAGAAATCGCACAAGGCAAAACAGGGGGGTCTCGAAGGCGGTTTATACACCCCACGCATCCCACGATTACACTACACAAGCCACATCCCACGCCGATTCTCAAACAATACCAACTCGAACAAATTATTGAACTACTGAAAACGGAGAAGCTCCTATGACACATTTAATGGAATACAAAGGATACTACGGCAAGGTGGACTTTAGCCCTGAAGACCAAGTGCTTTTTGGCAAAGTGGCGTTTATTCCTTCCTTGATTAGCTATGAAGCCGACAACGTCAAGGATCTGATTCAAGCCTTTCACGATGCGGTAGACGATTACTTGGATTTATGCGAATCCGAAGGCAAAACGCCTGACAGCCCCTTTAAAGGGTCGTTTAACGTGAGGGTGGGAAGCGATTTGCATCGTAAGGCGATGCTGTATTCGATTGAACAGGACTTGACGCTTAATTCGCTGGTCAATCAAGCTTTGGAAGCGTATCTCAATACAAGCCACGTGAAAGCCGACTACATCTTAACGGAGTCGCCTAAATCCAAACGCAAGAACTTACGTTCCTCTTGAACATTGAACGTATGAAGATCGTGCCATGAAAATAAGAGGTATTGGGTTTTTCTTGTAAAATAAGCGTAAAGCCCCTCGTATTTAAGTTAGGAGAGAGAATGATTCAAGATTTCTACCTTTTCATACAACAGCACCAAAATGACCCTGTTTTCATTATACTGGTCGCTGTTGTACTCATACCGCTTATTTTATTTTTCATTCGTTTAGAAAAGACAAAACTGGCGACTCTCTTTAAACAGTGGGGAACGACAAGAGGTTTAACCTTTTGTTCTTTTAAAGGTTACGCAGGTAAAATCAATGGAAAAGCTTTAGATAATGAGTATTGGGATAAGTGGGAAGTCTTATTCTTGGATGAAAGCCATCAAAAATGTATCGTTTATATGGGGATTAGTACCATTCCCTTTGTTCGAGATTCGATCAAAGAAGTGCAGTGGAAAGATCCACGCTAAGTATCAATGATTCATGGTCGTGCTAGAATAAAGGCATGGAAAAACATGAACTCGACACCATATTAAACGGACTCGCTGAACGGGTGGGCAAAGCCAGCCTCGTGCTGAAAAGCACGAGCCATCTCGACAAGCTCCACACGCTGGACGTGCAAAGTCAAGACCCCGACTTGTGGAACGATCCCACCAACGCCCAAAGCGTGATGCAAGCCCTCACGCAAGTGAAAAACACCATCGCACAAGCCGATTTATGGCAAGGGCAAGTCGAAGAAGCGACGTTGATGCTCGAACTCCTCGATGAAGACGCTTCCCTTGAAGCGGAGTTTTTGAGTATCGCCAAAACGCTCGAAACGGCGCTAGATGGCTGGGAGCTCGAGCAGATGCTCGGCGGAGAATATGATGCTCACAATGCGTTGCTCACCATTAGTGCAGGGGCAGGCGGAACAGATGCTCAAGATTGGGCAGAAATGCTCTTGCGGATGTTCACCCGTTGGGGGCTGAACAAAGGCTATACCGTGGAAGTCATTGACCGTAGCGACGGCGAAGAAGCGGGTATAAAATCGGCGACCTTACGACTTAAAGGGCGTTACGCTTACGGCTATAGCCGAGCGGAACATGGGGTGCATCGCTTGGTGCGAATTTCGCCGTTTAACGCCAACGGCAAGCGACAAACGAGTTTCGCCAGCATTGAAGTCGCCCCTTTGGTGGAAGGCGTGGAAGCCAGCCACATTGAAATTCGCCCCGAAGACATTGAGTTTAGCACGGCTCGCGCAGGGGGAGCAGGTGGGCAGAACGTCAACAAGGTTGAAACGGCGGTGCGTTTGGTGCATTTGCCCACAGGCATTGTGGCACGATGCCAACAAGAACGCAGTCAACTTCAAAACAAAGCGATCGCCATGGATATGCTGAAATCGAAATTGCTTGCCTTGAAAATCGCCGAACATGACGCTAAAATGGCTACCGTCAAAGGCGATACCTTGTCGGCGAACTTTGGCAGTCAGATTCGTAGCTATGTGTTTGATCCCTATTCGCTGGTGAAGGATCATCGTACGGGGCATGAAAACGGTAATACCACGGTTGTGATGGACGGCGACTTGGATCCCTTTATCGAGGCATACCTACGAGGGCAACGTCTAGTAAAATAACGATCGTTAAAAAACGACAGGCGGATGCTGTGACTTTATAGCCCGATCGGTCATCTGCAATTCACGATGCAACTGCTGTAAAATACGAATCTTTTTCTGAATAAAACCCACATGAAAAATCGATTTAGGATCCAACAATACTTGCCCTGCATAGGCTTCCAACACATTTTCTTCCACCGCAATAAAGGTTTCTTCCGTGTTCACATACTGCCTAACTCGTGGATGCGCCCCCACCATGAAAGACAAAAATGTCTTCATGCTGTCATGGGTACGGTTGCATTGGTAGAGCAGACGCACGACATCATTGCCTCGAATATGGCGGTTCAGGCAGGCTTGAAAGGTGCGTAAGGCATGATCAATCATGTTTAGGGTCACATAAATCGATTCTTCTTCTTCCGAAAAAAAAGATGACAGGTCAACAGCTTGGGGCATTGGGCGTACCTCCAGGTTTTAGGTTCGGCTGTTCTCTACATTTTGCTTGGGGGTGCTTCGACCTAATTTTATTTGAAAAAATAAGTTGAAGGACTTCTCTTGAAGACATCATACAATAGCGACTATATTTTTGGCAAGCAATTATTTACAATTGTAATATATTAGCTTAAGAATACCCACTTTACTTAAAATTTTTCTGTATTCTAATTTTGATTCACATCAAAGTAATACGCCTCTGGGTGATGAAACACGATCGCCGAAGTCGACTGTTCAGGAATCAACATAAAGCTTTCACTCAAGCTCACGCCAATTTGTTCGCCCTGTAACAAGTCCATCAAGACCACTTGATCCGCCAAGTTCGGGCAAGCAGGATACCCAAAACTGTATCGACACCCTTGATACGCCGAAGGCTTCAACAATTGCAAGCCTGTTTTGCCTGCTTCTTTTGCGTTAATCTGTAATTCCTTGCGAACTTGCGTATGCCAGTATTCCGCCAAGGCTTCCGCCATTTCCACCGAAAAACCATGGTATAAATAGTACAACATATAGTTGCCATCCGCAAAAAGGGTTTGATCAAAATCAGCCGCCCCTTGCCCCATGCTCACCAATTGAAGTACGAGTACATCCTTTTGATCGCCTTGCGTTTCGATTAAATAATCGCTCAAGCACACGTTTTTCTGCCCGCCACGAGGGAACTGAAAACGGCGGATTTCTTCGTCATGATTCTGCGGATTGTAAATAACAACCTCATCGCCTTCCGCCGTCGCTGGGAAGTAGCCATAAACAACCCTCGGCGTAAAAATCGCTTGGTCTTTTACCAGTGATTTTAAGGATTCAAACAAAGGTTGTATTTCAGCTTGAATAAAGCCTTCTTGCTCTTCGGGGGTTTTGTCCCAACGGCGAAAGCCCCAATGCCCGCTCATCAAAACTTTGGCATTCAAAAAGTCGTAAATCGCTTCAAGGGAGATGTCTTCCACCACCTTCACCCCCCAAAACGGAGGTGTGGGGATTGTCGTCGCTGGCGTAACACTCGCACGAGGCATGGGGCATTCGCTAGCCGTTTGAGCCTCATTCGTTTCAGCTTGATTCATCATGTCATTCGGCGTCGGAGGTTGCGGTTCCGCATTCGCTGGCGGATGCCACGGCTTGTTTTGGGATTTTGCTTCACCAATGCCTTGCAAATACGCCAAGGTATCCATCGCCGTTCGAGCGTGTAAGACGGGCGTTTTCGTTAAAGGACGACACTCTTTCAAGACAAAAGCAGGCGTCAGAGCAGGTCCCCCTAAAATAAAGGGGAGCTTAATGCCAGCATCAGTTAAAGCGGAGATGTTTGCCTTCATTTGCTTGGCTGATTCAATCAACAAACCGCTCATCACCACAGCATCAGGCTGATGCGTGGCAATCGCTTGAAGTAATTGGTCACGAGTCACTTGCGAACCCAAATTGCGGACGGTGAATCCGTGGGCTTGCAAGAGCGTGTCGACGATGTTTTTACCGACTTCGTGCGTATCGCCCTGTACGGTGAGCATGAGGCAAGACGCTGGGGACTTAAAATGCTGGCACTGGGGAAGCACCGCTTCCCACGCATGACGCAAAATCGCCGCACTTTGCAAGACAAAAGGCAGGAGCATTTCCATATTATTGAACTTGTCCGTCAAAAGTTGAGCGGTGGGGAGCAAGCATTCGCTCGCCACAATGTCGGCTTTTACCACACGAATGGCTTCGACTAATAATAGGGACGCTTGCTTAGAATCACCGTCTAAAATAGCGTATTGCAAGCGTTCTAGGATCGTCGCTTCTTCGCTCAAGCGTTCGGGGGCATCGAACTGCGTTTGCCAGTAAGAAATATAGGGCGTAGGTAAGGCTGTGTTTGTGGCGGTAGACATAGAATTTTTCCTTTTTTGGGGGATGCTTACTAGAAAGTGTCGACAAAGCTATAGAAGCTGGTCATAAATCTGGCTAATTTTCGCAGAAACAGGAGATGCACTCAAACCTTGCCACCGCTCATAAAGCTGATGCTCAAGGTCGAGTTGATCCAATACTTTGCCCACCGTGTATAAAATCTGACCTTCTAGGCACAAGAAATCAGGGCTATAAAAGGAGAGCATCGGCGGAATGAGTCGCACATTCAGCTGTGAAAGGGTCAACATATTTTGCAGATGAATCGCATTCAACGGCGTTTCACGAGGCACCAAAATCAAGCGTCGTCCTTCTTTTAGGGTGACATCCGCCGCACGAGTCAGCAAGCTGTCGCTCATGCCTTGGGCAATGTGAGCCAAAGTACCCATGGAGCAAGGGGCGATGATCATGCCTCGGTGAAGATGCGTGCCACTGGCGGGTTTGGCTCCGATATTTTTGTTGGAATAGAGGGTTAATAAGCCGTGGTAGGTGGAGGTCTCGAGTTTTAAAAGTCGTAGGAGCGATGCTTTTTTTTCGTCTAAGGTGTTGCCTTCTACCGAAACGCCCAATTCTTGTTGCATCACGAGGCTGGCGTGTTCTGAAAAAATGACGTCCACAGGCACGTTTAATAAAAGCAGTTCTTTGAGCAAACGCAAACCCAAAATACTACCCGAAGCACCTGTTAAGCCCAACACAACTGTTTTTGAAGCGGACATACGACAAGATTCCTTAATAGACAATGCGTTTGGCAACTTTGCTTGAAAGCGGAAACTCTTGCTGACGACCCATAAGCGTTAAAGCGACGTTATATAGGGCGAATCCCGCCAAAAGTAGTAACCAGACGCTTATAAAGCCGAGTTTAATTTGCGTCATCCAATCCAAAAACGGTAAAAAACTAAAGAAGGGCAAAGCCGCTAGAAAAACATCTAAAAGGGCATTCACCAGCATACGAATCACATCCGCAATCACGCCGATCGCAAAGGCTTGGGCGACATGATACTTTATAAACGTAGGCGTATTGATTTTACCGCTTCGACAAATCACCCACATCACGATAAACATCATCAAAAAGGGAAAGAGGTTCATTCCCCCTAGTTTCAGGCTGTAGTAGAAGAAAATCGGATAAGCCACCGCTCCCAAAAGCCGTTGCCAAATAGGCACTTTTCGGTACTGGTGCATATTGATGACTTGTTGAGGGCTACGAAACGACATGGACGTAAGACTTTCTTTTAAGTACCGCACGTTTAGGGTTTAAACGTGCGGTACTTAGGCTTATTTAATGCCAATTTTGTGTAAAAGCATCGTGATCGGGTCATAATAACGATCCACCACACGTTCTTTTAGGGGAATAATGGCATTGTCTGTAATACGAATGTCTTCAGGGCAACGTTCCGTACAACACTTGGTAATGTTGCAAAGCCCTATGCCTGCTTCTTCTTTGATAAACGGGATGCGATCCGCCACATCAAGGGGGTGCATTTCAAGCGACGCCAAACGCACCAAGAAACGAGGTCCCGCAAAGTGATTAAACTTGCGGTGATGACGAATGACATGACACGAGTTTTGACACAAGAAACATTCAATACACTTGCGGAACTCTTGCACACGATCGGCATCTTCTTGGAAGTATCGCCACGTGGATTGATCGTCATTGTACGGCGTAAACGGCGTGATGCGTTTGTTGATTTCGTAGTTCCAGCTCACATCCGTGACCAAATCCTTAATCAAGGGGAAGGTACGCATGGGACGAACCAAAACAGGTTTGTCCAGTGGCATGTGATCCAAACGGGTTTTGCACATCAAGCTCGGCAAACCGTTGATTTCTGCCGCACAAGACCCACATTTAGCCGCCTTACAATTCCAGCGAATCGCTAAATCGGGGGCATTATGGGCTTGCAAATATAATAAGGCATCCAAGACAACCCAACCAGGTTGAACAGGCACAGTAAAGGATTTGACTTCTCCAATATGCTCGCCATCTGCATCAGGCAAACCACGAAAAACGTGAAACTCACGATCCACAACGCCTAGACTCATCATCATAAGAGCGTTCCTTTCCTATATTTTCTGCTTGCTTTGTGTAATGGCTAGCTCATCGGACTTGTCAAACAAGTCACGAAGTGCTGCATCCATTTGAGGCTTTTCATACGTCGACACTTCCAGCTCGTCCGATTCATTCAAGCGAATGGTGCTATTGACGAAACGCCATTGCTCGTTGTCAGGTTCAAGGTGATCCAATCGAGTATGCCCACCACGACTTTCGGTGCGTTGAAGAGCGGCTTGAGCCACGACCTCACCCACTAAAATCATGTTATGAATGTCATGCGACAAATGCCAGCCAGGGTTGTACGCACGACTGCCATCCACACGGGCGACTTTGGCACGAGCTTTCATGACTTGAAGCTCTTCAATGGCTTCTTTTAGCCCTTGTTCTTCACGCACAATACCCACTTTGTTTGCCATTAAGTCCTGCAAGTCGGCTTGAATCTGATAAGGCGTTTCCGCTTTGGAATCACGCTCAAAGGGAGCAACCAACTCTTCGGCATACCCTTTGACTTCTTCGTCGTTAATTTTGGGCAGAACGGTTTGTTGCTTCGCAAATTCGGCGGCGTGCTTACCTGCTCGTTGACCGAAGACGATCAAATCGCTCAAGGAATTTCCGCCTAAGCGGTTGCCTCCATGTAAGCCCCCAGAAACTTCGCCAGCAGCGTAAAGCCCTGTTACATTCAAGACTTCTTGCGTTTCAGGATGCACCCGAACGCCACCCATGGTGTAGTGCATGGTTGGACCGACTTCCATTGGACCCTTGGTGATGTCCACATCGCCGAGTTCTAAGAACTGGTGATACATCGACGGCAACTTGCGTTTGATGTAGTCGGCGCCACGATGCGAAATATCCAAGAATACGCCACCATTGGGCGATCCACGACCTTCTTTCACTTCGGTGTAAATGGCTTTTGACACAATGTCTCGAGTCGACAACTCCATGCGTTCAGGGTCGTAATTCTTCATAAAACGCTCGCCTAAGGCGTTCGTCAATTTACCGCCTTCGCCACGCACGGCTTCAGTAACCAAAATTCCTTTGACCGAAGGCGGACAAACCATGCCTGTCGGGTGGAACTGCAAGAACTCCATATCAATGAGTTCCGCACCGATCTTCATTGCCATCGCTTGACCATCAGCCGTATATTCCCAGCTGTTGGAGGTCACTTTGTACGCTTTGCCGATGCCACCTGTACACAAAATCACGGCTTTTGCGTTGATCAAAATAAAGCGACCGCTTTCACGCCAGTAGCCGAAGGCGCCTGCGACTTGATCGCCGTCTTTTAAAAGATGCGTCATCGTACATTCCATGTGAACATCTATCCCGCAGTGGATGCCCTTGTCTTGCAAGGTGCGGATGAGTTCTAGCCCCGTACGGTCGCCCACGTGAGCCAATCGACGGTAGGTATGCCCCCCAAACGGACGCTGTAAAATGCGACCATCAGGCGTTCTATCGAAAACAGCTCCCCATTTTTCGAGTTCTTTGACGCGTTCAGGGGCTTCTTTGGCATGCAATTCCGCCATACGGTAATTGCTCAAGTATTTTCCACCACGAATGGTGTCTTTATAATGGGCTTGCCAGCAGTCGTCTGCATCGACGTAAGAAAGAGCGGCTGCCATCCCGCCTTCTGCCATAACCGTGTGAGCTTTGCCGAGTAATGATTTGGTGACCAATGCCACCGAAACGCCTTGTGCGGAAGCTTCAATGGCGGCTCTTAAGCCTGCTCCACCCGCCCCGATTACAAGTACGTCGTAGGTTTTTGTTTCGTAATGAACAGACATCATAGGAGTCCTAACTCTTTCATTTCAAACGTCTAATAACTTTAGGGGGTTACCTAATGTAAACAACCCACGCCTGACCAATCTAGTCCCCATGTATTCCAGTCGGTTATGGTGCCGTTGGCGACCAAGCGAATGTACAAGTCACACAAGCCGACGGTGAACAGCGAAACCCACGCATACAACCAATGTTCTTGGTTAAGCTTGGTTTGGTTGAACCACTTAAAGTAAGCGATGCGACTAAAGATTCCGCCTGTAAAGGTGTTCAATTTTCCGCCAATCAAGTGACGCAAACTATGGCAAGAAAACACATAAAGGGTGAGCAGAATCGTGTCCAACCACACAATTAAGGAACCCACACCAAAGCCGATTTGCCCATCCCAAAAAATGGATTGAAAGGCATGTACCCAGTGAAAGGCAACCAAAACAAGTGCCACATACAAAAAGTAACGGTGGAAGTTTTGCAAGATAAAGGGAAACAAGGTTTCGCCTGTATAATCCGCCAAGGGACGCAAAAGACCTTGCTTGGGTTTATCTACCGCACAAGCAGGGGGATCGTTAAAAATCGCACGATAGTAGGTGCGTCGGTAAAAGTAGCAGGTGCCTCGAAAGCCCAACGGTGCCCACAAAATCAAGAAGGCGGGGGATAACTGAAACCAGTCAAAGGCTTGAGGAAACAACGCCTTTAGGTTCGGCGAATAAAAAGGCGATAAGTAAGGACCGACTTCATAAAAGCCGTTTTCAAAGGCACGGTACACGCCATACAAACCAAATACCGTCAACGCAACAACGGTGAAAACCTGTTCCCACCACCATGCATCTTTACGGTCGGTTTTGCCAAATCCTTGGGTGACGAGGTTTTTCGACAAGAAGGCTTCTAGCATTTTGCAGAGGCTCCTTTACATATAATTCAGACATCACAACGGTCGAACGCTCACATCTCGTGTTCGCTAGACTTAATAATCTTATATTATTATAATGCACTAACAAAAAAAGACAAGGCAAGAAATAAGAAGCTCATCCAAATTTTTTAAATCATCCCGATCGGGATTGTTTTGTCTGTTTTTAATGCGAAAAATGTAAAAACGTCCCGATCGGGATGATTTACACACAAAGGCAGTCGATTATGCTATAATCATCCCGAAAGGGATCATTTATGTTTAAGGTTGAAGACAGTATTTCACTTGGGTGCCACATTAAATTAGGGCGAAAAGCCCAAGGCTTAACCCAAGAAGAACTTGCCGTTGCTAGTGGTGTGGGGATTCGCTTTGTGCGAGAACTCGAAGAAGGCAAGGCATCGTGTCATTTGGGCAAGACCTTAAGCGTCTTAAAAGCCTTGGGTGTAGAGATTTTCATTAAGGGAACCGAGTCGTGAAGCTCATCGAACGACGCTTGAACGTCTTTTTTTATGACAATTATGTGGGTCAACTCTTGCAAGTGCAGGGAGGCGACCTAGCCTTTGAATACGATGAAGCCTACCTAGAGAGTGGGGGGATTGCAATTTCTTATGCCTTGCCTATGCAAAATGATCGACTAGAAGGCAAAGAAGTCAAAGCTTTTTTTTCAGGCATACTGCCCGATGAAGCCGTGCGTGAACGTTTAGCAAGACAAATAGGTGTTTCAGAGAAAAATCCTTTTGCCTTATTAAATGCGATTGGGGGCGAATGTGCAGGGGCGATTTCGATTCATCCGCTGGAAGACGCCGAGCAAGTTCGCAGTAAGAAAGAGTCTTCCAGTGATTCCTTCGCCATCCCATTGAGCAAAACGGACGTTTTAGCCTTACTGCAACGCCTAGAACAACGCCCTTTACTGGCTGGAGAAAACGGCTTACGCCTGTCGCTTGCAGGTGCCCAAGAAAAATTGGCGGTGATTTACCAAAATGAGCAGATTCACCTTTCAAAGGGGGATGCCCCCACCACGCATATTTTGAAGCCTCCACTTCAAAGGCTTGAAGATAGTTGTTTTAATGAACTATTTTGTATGCGATTGGCTCACGCCATGGGCTTTGAAACGCCTCACACTTTTTTATATTGGGCAGAAGAAACACCGTGTTACTTGGTGGAACGTTATGACCGCATTCGTCATAAAGACGGTTCGATTCAACGTTTGCATCAAGAAGATTTTTGCCAAGCCTTAGGGATTGTGCCTGAACAAAAATATGAAAGCGAAGGAGGCCCCAGCATTCAAGCGTGCCTAACGCTTTTAGATAACGCTTCTATGCACCCAGCGAAAGACAAAATGGCCTTTTTGGATCGCATTATTTTCAACTATTTAATTGGTAATACGGATGCTCATGGAAAAAACTTTTCATTGCTGTATGAAAGTAAAAAAGCTCGCTTGGCTCCGATGTATGATCTACTAAGCTTGGCGATTTACCCTGCGTTTGATTCACGCATGGCGATGCACATTGGCGGACGCAAAAATCCTGATGAGCTATTGCTTAGGCATTGGCATCGCTTGGTGCCGAATACGAAACTGGCTCAACGGAACTTAGAAAAAAGATTGCTAAAGCTTGCAAAGGAAACACCCCAAAAAGCGGAAGTCTTGAAAGAAAGCTTAAAGCAAGAAGCCTTTCAATCGACCATTTTCGACCGAATTATCGCCTTGATACACAAGCGTTCTCAACGTTTAATTGAATTATGCAAAAGTGCTAAACCTTATACCATTTAAGCCGATTCGTTGGCTTCCATTTCTTGCAAGTGAGGCAAGCCTACTTGATCCGCCAAGTACATCCAGCACGGGACTCGTCCTTCATGCGTTTCCGCCGAATAGGCGATAATCGGGAGTTGAGCCAAACCTGCTTTGTCCAACAATTTTTTCGCCGATTGAAAGCTTTCCGAACGCTCACGATTCGAGCATTTGTCGACTTTGGTAATCACAATCATAATCGGTAAATCATGAAACAATAACCAATCCAACATATCAATATCAGAGTCCATAAACCCATGCCGAGCATCAATCAACTGCACCACCATGTCAATGTTCGTGCGGTTTTTAAGATAATATTGAAAGTTCTTATTCCATTCCGCCATTTCTTTTTTAGACACCTTGGCGTATCCATACCCAGGTAAATCGACAATCGACCAACGACGAGGCACGGCAAGGGTTTCGCTACTGCAGGTGGCTTCGTAAAAATTCATCAAGCGTGTTTTACCTGGCGTGTTCGACGTTCTCGCCAGATTCTTCCGCCCTAGCATCGAATTAATCCACGACGACTTGCCCACGTTGGAGCGTCCCACCATGACGATTTCAGGCACGCCTTCTTCCGCTTCAGGTGCTAATGCCTTGCTTGGCACGGAAATAATGATATTGCTGTCGTGGATTTTAATCGGGCAGGCTTTCGCAAATAGGTTTGCCATAATGAGGTAGAAATCTTTCTATAATGTAGGTTTTTTAGTGAGAGAAAAGTTTAGCCAGTTCTAGTGAACCCGAGTTTTCAACCACGCCAGCCACAAACAAAAAGAGCAGATTCATGATTAAAACCATGGCAAACAAACGCCAAAAAATCGCTTGTTGCTTGTCTTCAGGCTGAAAGCGGGCATATAAAGACGGCACCGCAATAAAGGGCATCACAAAGGTAAACGCCACCCACGGAAGGCTTTGCAGGTGACGACGCTTACAGAAGCGAAAGGTCGCTAGCAAAAAAGACACATTAGGGATTAAGGCGATCGCAAAAAAGAGTAGGGGGTAGTGAAGTTTGAACATAGTCGGCTCCTCTATTGAAGTCAAGAACTTATTTACGATAACTGTACAACAAAATCAAAAAAAGTGGTACTATGTACTTATATATTGTATATTGTTTCAATTTTTCAAAGTGAGATTCTTTTATGCCTTTTTCATCTTTCATGCGATGCGTTTTTGCGGTTTTGTTGCTGGCGATGTTTTCATCACTTCAGCTCACGCCAACCGCTCAAGCGTGGATACCTCAATGGGGTTTTTCAAAAACAAACCCTTCTTTAAAGAACGTTACGGTGACAGGGGCTTCCACCTCAGATGAACGTGTGCTAGAAGTCTTAGAGGTTGTCGAAGGCTTGCTCACCGCCGCCCAACGCCGAGACATCGACGGTTTTATGAAGTATTACGCCAACGCTTATATCAGCGGAGACAACCTCACCCGTTCTGAACTACGCAAGCTGGTTTTGGAAACATGGGAACAGTACCCTAATATGCAGTATAGTTCCACCGTGCTTGAAATTCGTGTCAACGGCAATTGGATTACGGTTGAAACCGAAGATGTGAGCTTAGCCACAGGACTCCCAACGCCTATGGACATGCTCGCCACAGGCGTAACCGCAGATTCTTCACTATTTTTAAAGAAAAACGAAACAGGCACACTCGCCACACGCTCTCGTAATTTAATGTACCTTCGCAAAATCGGCGACGATTGGCGGATTGACAGTGATCAATCGCTGTATGAAGACGCCGTTTTGCGTTACGGCAAAACAGACGGCTTAGAAATTGAGTTTTCCGTGCCTGATAAAGTCTTCGCAGGGCAGAGCTATACCGCTGCCGTACAAGCAGGCTTCCCCCCCAATAGCGTAGCGATGACTTCGGTGAATCGCTCTGAAATGGTCTACCCTCACCCTCGCATTGTGAATGCTATGCGTGTGATGGCACCTGCTCAAAATAGTTTAGAACGTGTGTTTACTGCCAATACCAATAGCCGTAATGAAATGGTAAGTGCTAGCTTAGGCTTATTACAAGGCAAGCGTGTGCTAGGTCCCAACGGTGAACCTGCGGTAAGTTTGACCTTAAGCGGTGTGGTCACACTCGTTAAGCGTGTGAATGTGGCATCTAAAGCAGAAGACACGGCAGCATCTCGCTTGCAAGGGGTTGTGGAAAACTCCGCCAACGGCAAAATTGATTTCAGTAAAGAAAAAGCCAAGTCTGAGGAAGAGGATCATGAGTAAACGCTTTTTATTGATTATTGCCCCCCAACAGTTTAACGACACAGAACTTGAAGAAACCCGAAAGGCGGTGGAATCCGCAGGGCATTTGGTGCATATTGCTTCGACACAAACAGGCGAAGCCCAAGGGATGCATGGTATGTTTGAAAATGTCGACGTGCATTTGGATCATTGCAGTTCGCATGATTACGATGCTCTTGTGATTATCGGGGGCTATGGAAGCGTCGGGCATTTGTGGGATTTAAGCGTTCTGCATGATTTAGTCAATGCCTTTTATGCCGAAGGTAAGCTGGTTTCGGCGATTTGTGTATCTCCAGCCGTTTTGGCGAAGGCAGGGATTTTGGCTGGCAAAGAAGCGACAGTGTGGTTGATGCCTGAAACCCATGACGCTTTAAAAGCAGGTGGTGCCACCCTTTCTGAGAAGCCCGTTGTGGTCGATGGTTCGATCATTACCGCCAACAGTCCTGATGCATCTGTGGCGTTTGGGCAAGCCTTGGTCGATTATTTTGTGGAAGTCGCCACTTAGATCACCTGTTTTCTAGTTTTGGCTAGCTCCATTTTGAGCTGGTGCTTGGGGGTCTTTGTCCCGCCAAAGACTCCCCAAACCCCCAAAGCGGCTTAAGGGGCGGCGGGGGGAGGGACGTGTTACGTCCTCCCTCCCCCCAGTATGCCCCCCTTAAGAATCCCCCACCCCCCCCTCCCTCCCGTCCCGAACCA
>CANGYO010000026.1 GCA_947458095.1 Vampirovibrionales bacterium
ATAAAAATAACCTTTCATTAAAATAAGGGACTTTAGCACTACATTCATGTGCTTTAGAGGGATAATTAAAAAGTTCAATGTAGAACCTTCACGAGCTTAAAGCCCATTCAAGCAAAAACCGTGCGTGGTTTAAAGCAATTGTTACAAAAAGATACCTAAAAAAAGAAAGGCTTGAGTCTTTTTTATCTTTGGGTGTAAATAGAAAAGCTAATAGGGTTCAATTTAGTATTGGTTGAAACATAGGGACTTGTTTTTTATGCTTCATGTACTAAACTTGTATTGAGGTGTATTGATTGGACGGCTCGTTTTAACGAATGGGTGTGAAAAAAGATACATTTTAGTTTTATCCTTTCTGGGCCCAATAAAAAGGAGATTTAATTTTATGATGATGGCTCGTGAAAAATTTAAGCGTGACAAGCCTCACGTGAACGTTGGAACCATTGGTCACGTTGACCACGGTAAAACAACATCTACCGCTGCGATTACGGCAACGCTCGCTGCAGTAGGTTATGCTGATTTCAAGAAGTTCGACGAAATCGACGCTGCCCCTGAAGAAAAGGCGCGTGGTATTACGATTTCAACCGCTCACGTTGAGTATGAGACGGACGCCCGTCACTACGCTCACGTGGATTGTCCTGGTCACGCCGATTATGTGAAAAACATGATTACAGGTGCGGCTCAAATGGATGGTGCGATCTTGGTTGTGGCTGCCACCGATGGTGTTATGCCTCAAACACGTGAACACGTTTTGTTGGCTCGCCAAGTTGGAGTTCCTAAGATCGTGGTTTGGTTGAACAAATGCGATATGGTGGAAGATGCCGAATTGATCGAATTGGTTGACATGGAAGTTCGTGAATTGTTAAGCGAATACAACTTCGATGGCGACAACGCGAGCATTATTCAGGGTTCAGGCTACAAGGCTTTAGAAGCATTGGCAGCGAATCCTAAATTAAAGCGTGGCGAAGACAAATGGGTAGACACCATTTGGGCATTGATGGATGCTGTTGATGCAGACATCCCTACGCCAGAGCGTCCTTTGGACATGCCGTTCTTGATGCCGATTGAAGATGTCTTCTCCATTACGGGTCGTGGTACGGTTGTAACAGGTCGTATCGAGCGTGGTATTGTTAAAGTGGGTGAAGAAGTTGAGATCATTGGGCTTGGCGACACTCGCAAGTCTGTTGTGACTGGTGTTGAAATGTTCCGTAAGCTTTTGGATCAAGGGCAAGCGGGCGACAATGTCGGAGCCTTGTTACGTGGTATTGACAAAACAACCATTGAACGTGGTATGGTTTTGGCAAAGCCAGGTACGATTACGCCTCACACCAAGTTTACGGCTAACGTGTACGTGTTGAAAAAAGAAGAAGGCGGTCGTCATACCCCATTCTTCTCCAACTACCGTCCACAGTTCTATGTTCGTACAACGGATGTAACAGGTTCTATTACACTTCCAGCTGATACCGAAATGGTTATGCCTGGGGACAACGTCATTATGACCGTTGAACTCTTGACACCTGTTGCGATTGAAGCAGGTATGCGTTTCGCGATTCGTGAAGGTGGTCGTACCATCGGTGCGGGTGTTGTGGATACCATCCTTGAGTAAGTGCTTAAGGAAATCATAAGTTAGAAAGCTGTTTCAAACACAGCGTTACTATTAGAAGGTTTAAAAGGAATTATGGCTCAAAAGCAAGCAAATCAAAAGCAAAACCGTGTTCGTATTCGTTTACAGTCCTATGATCATCGGTTGATTGATACATCGGCCGCAAAGATCGTGGAAGTGGTAAAGTCTTCGGATGCCAAGCTCGTTGGGCCTATTCCCCTTCCTACGCAACGCCGTATTTTCTGTGTGCTTCGTTCACCTCACGTGAACAAAGACTCACGGGAACATTTTGAAATTCGCATTCATAAGCGTTTAATCGATATTTTGGATCCCGGTGCTGATTTAGTCAGTCAACTTAGTCGAGTTGATTTGCCAGCAGGGGTTGATATTGAAGTGCGTTTGTAATAGATTGGTTTTAGAAGGTGCGAATGAGTCGTTCAGATCGATTCGCATCTTCTTAAGTCTACCCGATAGGCACCCTAGCGTGTGGACTTAATTGGTTGTTGTCTTAAATAAAGTGAAAGGGAAAGTAGTTGTGACTGCTCCTGGATTTTTGGGACAGAAGCTCGGTATGACCCAGGTGTTTGATGAAACGGGGTCCGCTATCGCAGTAACTGTAGTTGAAGTACTTGACATGACGGTAACGCAAGTCAAGACAAAAGAAACCGATGGTTATGATGCCATTCAGGTTGGTGTGATTGAAGCAAAGCCCAAGCATTTAACCAAAGCCCGTCAAGGGCATTTGACGAAGAATGAACTGCCTTTGTTTCGTACGTTAAAAGAGTTTCGAGTCAGTAAAGAGATTGTGGCTACTTATAAAGTGGGTGACAAGGTAGATCTTTCTTTCTTGGAAACGCAGGGCTTGCTCTTGAGTTTTACGGGTCAGTCCATTGGTAAGGGTACGATGGGTTGTATTCGTCGCTGGGGTCACCATCGTGGGCCTATGTCGCACGGATCGAAAAACCACCGTTTACCAGGTTCCATTGGGGCTGGTACGACACCGGGGCGTGTTTATCGTGGACTTCAGATGTCTGGTCGCACAGGTAATGCCACGGTCACCGTTCAAAATCTCCCTGTGGTTCGTTACATTGCGGATAAAAACGTGGTATTGGTTAAGGGTTCCGTTCCTGGTGCTGAAGGCGGTTTGTTAATCGCCAAAGTTCGTTAGTTATAAGATTAATAAGGTCAAATTTTAATGTCGATTCTATTGAAATCAGTTACATTAGAAGGTCAAGAACAAGGAACGGTTGAAGCACTAGAAGCAGTTTTTGGTGTGGAACTCAACCGCAATGCCTTATTTTTGGCTTTACGTCGTGAACGCATTAACGCAATGCGTGGCACGGCAAACACGAAGACTCGTTCAGAAGTCAGTGGTGGTGGTCGTAAGCCATGGAAGCAAAAGGGGACTGGTCGTGCGAGAGCAGGATCGATCCGTAGTCCGTTATGGCGTGGAGGCGGTGTGACCTTTGGTCCCAAGCCTCGTTCGATTAGTATTAGCTTAAACAAGAAATTGGTTCGTTTGGCACATCGTTCTGCATTAACCAACGCCTTGTCTAAAATCTCCGTACTTAAAACAACGGCATTGGCTGCTCCTAAAACGGCAGCTGTGGTTAAAGGGTTGGCAAAGTTGAATATCAGCTCATCTGACAAGGTTTTGATTGTGGTCTCTTCTTATGAGTCCAATGAAAACTTACTGCTAGCCACTCGCAACATTCCTTATGTGTCTGTTCGTGTGGAGTCTGCGTTGAGTGTGCATGATATTTTAGCGTCTAGCCAAATTTTAATTGCTAGTGATGCTCTCGTGAAAATCCAAGAAAGGCTTACCGCATAATGTCTAAAAAAAGCCTACACCAAATTATTAAAAGTCCTATTTTGACTGAAAAAGCTTTTGGGCTTTCTCAAATAGGTCAGTATGTGTTTGAAGTCGACGGCACGGTCAATAAAATTGAACTCGCCCATGCCTTTGAACAATTGTTTCCTACTCGTAAGGTATTAGAAGTGCGTACGATTCGTATTCCTTCTAAAAAGAAACGGGCTGGTCGCAAAACGACGTATCGTAAGCCGTACACAAAGGCCGTTTTCAAGATTGAAGGCGATCCTATTGAATTGATTCCTGGAGTATAACATCATGGCAACAAAGCAATTAAAGCCGACTTCAGCTGGTGTTCGAGGAATGTCTAAAATTGACAATTCGGATCTCACCTCATCAGCTCCTTACCGCCCTTTACTTTCTGCGTTAAATCAGAAAGCGGGTCGTAATAACAATGGTCGTATAACCTGTCGCCACAAAGGCTCAGGTCACAAGAAAACCTATCGTATCATTGATTTCAAGCGGAATAAATTTGATATTCCTGCTCGAGTCGAAACCATTGAATACGATCCAAACCGTAACTGCCGTATCTCATTGGTCTGCTATACGGATGGAGAGCGTCGCTACATTCTTCACCCTGAAGGGTTGAAAGTAGGCGACACCATTACCAGTGGTAAGGATTCTGAAATTAAAGTCGGGAATACCTTACCGCTTCAGAATATCCCCCTCGGTTCTGTTATTCACAACGTGGAACTCGTTCCAGGTCGTGGTGGACAAATGGTACGTAGTGCAGGAACATCCGCCCAGCTGGTCGCTAAAGAAGGGAAATATGCCACCTTGCGTATGCCTTCTAGTGAAATGCGTAAGGTTCTCATTAACTGTCACGCCACCTTGGGTGTTTTGGACAATGCCGAGTTTAAGAACATAAACATCGGTAAAGCAGGTCGTAAACGTTGGATGGGTGTTCGCCCGACCGTGCGTGGTTCGGTTATGAACCCTTGCGATCACCCTCACGGGGGTGGTGAAGGTAAAGCACCGATCGGTCGTCCTTCTCCTGTGACACCTTGGGGTAAGCCCACACTTGGTAAGAAGACACGTAATAATAAGAAATCGTCAACGAAACTTATTGTTCGTCGTCGTAAGTAATCAAAAGGTTTTTATTTTATGGCACGTTCTTTGAAAAAGGGAGTGTATGTACACCCCAAGCTCCAAAAAAGAATCGATGAGGCAAATGCATCGGGTTCTAAATCCGTCATTCGTACATGGAGTCGTTCTTCGATGATAACACCTGATATGTTGACGCATACCATTGCGGTTCATAACGGACGGGCTCATGTGCCTGTGTTCGTCACTGAACAAATGGTGGGTCACAAATTGGGTGAGTTTGTTCCTACTCGTACATATCGTGGTCACGCCGACGATAAAAAAGTCAAGAGAAAGTAGTGTTATGATGTCTGTTTCTAGTCAACGAAATATAATGACCACAGCACGTAAAATGCGACGTGTCATTAACGAAATACGTGGAAAAAGTGTTAATGAAGCGTATATTCTTTTGAAAACCATGCCTTATAGAGCGTCTGAAATCGTTTTGAAGAAGCTTGTCGAGGCGGTTGCCAGTGCTCGTCAGCAACAGGGTTTAAATCCTGATGCCTTGTATGTGTCTGAAGTCTTTGCCGATGAAGGCCCTACCATGAAGCGTTTCAAGCCAAGAGCCCAAGGTCGTATTTACCAACGTTTACGTCGGTCTTCACACCTAACGCTTATCGTATCAAGATCACCAAAAGGAGCATAATTGTGGGACAAAAAGTACACCCTCGAGGCTTAAGACTCGGCATTATTGAAGACTGGCAGTCTTCTTGGTATGTTAAATCTTCTTTAGAATTTGCCAAATACATTAAAGAAGATGAAGTCTTACGTCGCTATATTTTGAAGAAGCTGAAAGCAGCATCCTTGAGTTCAGTACTGATTCAACGTAAAAGTGAAAAAGTGGTAGTTTCCATTGTCACAGGTCGCTCAGGCGTTGTAATTGGTCGTGGCGGTCAGAACTTGGATCTTCTGCGTAATGAATTGTTAGCGTTGGTCAGTACTAAAGATCTTCGCATTGAAGTTCTAGAAGTCGATAAAATTGACGCAGATGCTGAACTAGTGGCTCAATCGATTGCTCAACAATTAGAGCGTCGTGTGGCGTTCAGACGTGCGACCAAGCAAGCCATTCAAAAGGCAATGCGTGCAGGAGCAAAAGGCATCAAGATTATGATCTCGGGTCGTTTGGCAGGAGCTGATATTGCTCGTTCTGAATGGGCAAAAGAAGGTCGTATTCCCTTGCATACCTTTAAAGCAGGTATTCAATATGCTCATGCTGAAGCCCATACCTTGTTTGGTGTGATTGGTGTAAAGGTGTGGATTTACGGTGGCGATTGCGATACGAAAGTATTGACGCTTCATAATATCCGCCCAGCAGGCTCTAAGCCTCAGCAAAATCAGCAGGACAAAGATGGCGCTCGTCGTAAGTCGACCCGTCGTCCCCAACGTAACGCAAAGTAACACATTTTAAAGTGGTCTTGAGTTTATATATTCAGACACTATAATTAGTTTAATGATGTTTAGGAGTTTTGAAAATGTTAATGCCAAAACGATCCAAATATCGCAAGCAACATCGTGGTCGCATGACGGGTATTGAAACTCGTGGTACGCAACTCGAATACGGTGATTTTGCGATTCAGGCAATGGAGCCTGGTTGGATTACAAGTCGACAAATTGAAGCGGCTCGTCGTACGATTGCTCGTGCAGTAAAGCGTGGCGGTAAAATTTATATTCGTATTTTCCCTAACAAGCCTGTCACGAAGAAACCTCTTGAGGTTCGTATGGGTTCTGGTAAAGGAAGTCCAGAGTTTTGGGTAGCGGTTGTAAAGCCTGGTCGTTTGATGTTTGAACTTGCAGGTGTGCAAGAAGAACTTTCAACGAAGGCGTTAAAGCTTGCGGCTCAAAAGTTTCCCATTAAAGTCCGTGTTGTTAAAAGAGATCAATTATCGAAAGCGGTGACTTAGATTATGCTAAAGAATGAATTATCTAAAATTCGGGAACTCAGCATAGACGAGCTTCAGGCCAAAGAACTCGATCTCCAAAAGTTTTTATTTGATTTGAAAATGAAGCAGAAAACGATGCAGTTGAATGACTTGTCTCAATTTAAAAAGACCCGTCATAAAATTGCGTTCATTAAAATGCTCATTACACAAAAATCCCTTTCGGAGGTGGAAATTTAATGGCTACTCGTGAATTGCAAGGTGTGGTATCTTCGACAAAATCAGACAAAACCGCCGTGGTTTTGGTTGTTAGTCGTAAGTCTCATGCCAAATATGGTAAAGTTGTTCAGACGAGCAAGAAATTTCATGCCCATGACGAGCTTAATGAGCTTAATGTGGGTGATGAAGTCGTTATTGTGGAGTCTCGTCCGTTAAGTAAGTTGAAGCGTTGGTCGCTGAAACAAGTGGTACGTAAAGCAGAAGTGCTATAAGGGGTTGTTATGATTCAACAAGAATCAAGATTGGTTGTGGCAGATAATACAGGTGCTCAGGAACTACTCTGTATACGTGTTTTAAAGCGTAAACGGGCAAGCGTGGGTGATCGTATTATTGCAACAGTGAAATCCGCTTCACCCAATATGCCTGTGAAGAAGTCTGATGTCGTGATGGCGGTTGTCGTCCGAACGAAGTCACCTTTACAGCGTGCGGATGGTAGTACAGTGTCGTTTGGTGAAAATGCTGCTGTTATTATTAACAAAGAAGGGAACCCTCGTGGAACCCGAGTCTTTGGTCCAGTTGCTCGTGAGTTGAGAGATAGCAATTTTATGAAAATTGTGTCTTTGGCTCCTGAAGTACTCTAAAAGAAAGGCTAGAAAATTATGAAAGCTTACAAAAAAAAGCTCGTCAAAAAACAATCTTCCTTTCATGTCAAGCGTGGTGATAACGTGTTTATCTTGGCTGGTAAAGACAAGGGTAAGCAAGGTATTGTTCGCTTAGTGGATAGAGATGTGACAAAAGCAGTCGTCGACGGTATCAACATCGTCAACGGTAAAGAGCGTTTGATTCACATTTCTAATTTAAAGGTTGTAACCGAATAGATTAGGTGCTTTATGAAAACGTTAAAAGAAATATATCAAGACGAGATCTTCGCTTCTTTAAAAGAAGGCTTGGAGCTTTCGAATGTTCATGAAGTTCCCCGTCTTGTCAAAGTGGTTATTAATGTGGGTTTGGGTGAATCTGCTCAAAACGCCAAGTCGTTGGATGAAGCCATTCAGCATTTGACGCTGATGACAGGTCAAAAGCCTTTGGTTACTCGCGCTAAGAAATCCATTGCGGGCTTTAAAGTTCGTGAAGGGATGCCGATTGGTGCGATGGTGACGTTGCGTGGTGATCGTATGTATGACTTTGTTTCAAAACTGGTCAACGTCGTATTGCCTCGTATTCGTGACTTTAGAGGCTTGAACGATCATGGGTTTGACGGGCGTGGTAACTACAACCTTGGGTTGAAAGACCAGCTTATTTTCCCTGAAATCGATTATGATATGATCACAAAAGTGCGTGGCTTGAATATCACTGTGGTTACGTCATCGTCTTCTGATACAGAAGCCCTTTCTTTGCTAAAGAAATTAGGCTTTCCATTTGTAACAAAAGCAAGTACTTAGGAGTGGTCGTTCATGGCTAAGGTTTCCATGGTGGTCAAAGAAGCACAGCGTCAAGAAAAGGTGGCTAAGGGCAAATACCCGAAGACACGTTTACAGAACCGTTGTTCTATCTGTGGTCGTCCTCGTTCTTATTATCGCCAGTTTGGTATTTGTCGTGTGTGCTTAAGAAAAATGGCTCACGAAGGCAAGTTGCCTGGTGTTACAAAATCAAGTTGGTAGTGTAAAAGTAGCCTTCTCCCTATGATTTGGGAAAAATCGAAGGTTTCTTTGTAATAATTATAGGTCTTACACTTATGTATTCTGATCCTATTTCTGATATGCTTACACGAGTCCGTAATGCACAACGTGCAGGGCATCTTGAAGTAAGCGTTCCACTTTCAAAAATCAAAGTGGAAATTGCCAAAATCTTGGTTCGTCAAGGTTTTGTGAAAGAATATCGTCTTGAATCTGATCGTCATTTTGTGGTTGTACTGAAGTACGATCATAAATCAGGCGAGCCTGTGATTCGTTGCCTAAAAAAGGTTTCGAAATCAGGTTTGCGTGTCTATTCAAGAACAGATCGTCTTCCCCGTGTTTTGGGTGGTTCTGGTATCGCCATTATCTCGACCAGTCGAGGTATTTTGACCGACCATGAAGCCCGTAAACTAGGTGTGGGTGGCGAAGTTTTATGTTACGTATACTAAATTTTCAAGAAGGTATAGATTATGTCAAGAATTGGTAAAAATCCAATTAGTATACCCTCAGGTGTTACGGTAACCGTTGAAGAAAATTTGGTAACGGTTAAAGGTCCTAAGGGTACGCTTTCACGTCAGTATCGACCTGAATTAGACATTGTTATTGAAGACAATTCGATTCAAGTCACCCCCAATGGTGAAACTCGTTTGCACCGTTCTTTGCACGGTTTGACCCGTACGCTCATCAACAACATGGTCATCGGTGTTTCTATTGGATTCACCAAAAACTTGGAATTGGTTGGGGTAGGTTACCGAGCAGCAGCAACGCCTAAGTTGTTGACCTTGCAATTGGGTTATAGTCATCCTGTTGAAATTGAATTGCCTGAAGGCATAGAAGCCAAAGTAGAAGCCAATACAAAGGTCGCTATTTCAGGTATTGATAAGCAAGCCGTTGGTGATATTGCTGCGTTGATTCGTTCCAAACGTAAGCCCGAGCCTTATAAAGGCAAAGGTGTTCGTTATTCGGATGAAGTGGTACGTCGCAAAGCGGGTAAATCAGGTAAGAAATAACGGATCGTATTGATCTTGAAATTTAGGATTATTTTATCATGTTTAAACAAATAAACCGTAAGCAAATTTCACGCAAGCGTCATTTACGGGTTCGTAAAAAAGTGTCAGGAACCGCTGAGTTCCCAAGACTTGCGGTTCATCGTAGTGGCAAGCATATTTATGTGCAGGCTATTGATGATGTGGCAGGTGTGACATTGGCGGCAGCAAGTTCTTTAGACAAAGAACTTAAAGCAGTGAAATCTGGAGCAAACATTGAAGCGGCGAAAGTCGTCGGAGACCTTGTTGCTAAGCGTCTTTTAGCCAAAGGTGTTGAGTCTGTAGTTTTTGATCGTGGTGGTTTTCTCTATCACGGTCGTGTAGCAGCCCTTGCGGATGCCGCTCGTGAAGCAGGACTTCAGTTCTAGTTTTAGAAATTACTATAGTGTTCGATAGATAAAACAGGCTATGAGGCTATTCTAGGAGCCTAGATTATTTTGTGACGGCGTGTAGATAGAACTACATAACGGAACAAAATAATTGTAGCGACAACGAAGAGACCATAGACCGTTTTATATAGCGGATACTATAGACTTTCCTATATTGAAAACGTCCTGTATGCTATATACAAGACGTTTTTTTACGGAAGGGTATTTTATGTTTTTTAATCGTATGTTTTTTCTTATATTAGCATTGTTAACAACTTGTTTAGTTACTGTGAGTTTTGCCAGTGCCAATGATACGCTACCTTATACCTTTCACATGCTTGCCAATGGTTTGACGCTGGTGACGTATCAAGTCAAGGGATCTCGTCAAGCGGTGGTGGATACGTGGTTTGGGGTGGGCAGTGCGAATGAATCCCCTACCTATAACGGCATGTCCCACTTTTTGGAACATGTGATGTTTAAATCAGCTGAAGGCAAGCCGTCTTTTGATGTGGAAGTCGAAAAATACGGCGGCTATACCAATGCCGCCACGTCTCGTGATTATACCCATTATTATTATGTCGTTCCTGCCACACAGCTCAAGCAAGCCTTGAGCTTGCAATTGTCGATGCTTTTTGAGCCTGCCTTCCCCACCCTTGCGGTCAAAGAAGAACAGCCTGTTGTGCAAGAAGAAATCCGCCGAGCCAAAAATGCCCCCTTTAGAGCCTTATTCGACACCCTTTATAGCAAGCTTTATACGGCATCGCCCACTATTGCCCAAACCATTGCGGGGCCTGTGCCACAGATCGCCAGCTTTGACGCCCCTAAGGTGCGTGACTATTACGAACAGTATTATTTCCCTAAATCTGCTAAAGTGCTGGTGGCAAGTCCTTATGACGACAAGCAAGTGGTGGATTGGGCAAATGCCTTTTTTGCTGGTAAAAATATCGCATCGGGGCGAGCTATTTCGCCTATTACGGATGCCATTGCGTGGGAAAGCTTATCGTCTCAACTAGAAACCGTCTATGCCCCTACCGTGCCGATGCCGACTGTTTTATGGGCGTTTCCTGAACCGCCTCAATCCGCCAGTATTAAAGAACGTTTGGCGTTGGAATTGTATCTCTATTTGTTGGCAGGGCATGATGAAAGTGCCTTGAGTCAAGCCCTTTTGCATCAGCAAAATCACCCAGCCTATGCTGTTGGGGCGTCTTGGATGCGTCATCGTTTTGAGGGCTTTAGCTATATTTACGCCATGACGGAAGCCGAGCATTTATCGCTTGCCAAAGAACGTATTAAGCGTGTTTTAAATGATGAGGCTTGGCTTTCAGCGTCTAAGTTGTCGCAAGCCAAAAAAGCGATCAAATTGGCGTTGGCTCAAGAACGGAGTCAATCCGCATCTTACTTGAATGGTTTGGGTGAGGCGATCGTCCAAAATACGCAAGACGAGCGAAACGCCCAATTTGAAACCTTGAATGCCTTGACCTTAGACGATGTGAAGGATGCTCACCAAGCTTTGCTTTTACGCCTAAAGCGTAAAACCGTAAGTCTATTGCTCCTGCCAGAAACGGCGAAGAAGACACCCCCTTCCATTTCCAACAACCCATCACGACACTTGGCAGGCTTAGCGGTTCAAAATACGTCGCTTCAATCAAGCGTTGCCAAACTCAAACCACTTCAGGCAAAGAAGATTCCAAGCACTCCCACAACACTTCATGCCACGTCTATCGGATCATTTCAAGCCTATGAAAAGATTTTGCCAGCATCGGAACTCTTAGGTGTGGCGTGGCATTTCCCTTTGAATGACCGTTCCTTAAGCGATAAAACCGCCTTGGATTTACTGAGTGCTTTATGGCTCAAAAGCCCTTTGAATGCTCAAGAAGCGGTTTCAGTTCAAGCGTATTTGGATGACTTAGGCGTCACAGCAAACTTCCGCTACGGCGAAGACGGTGTGAGTCTTTATTTTGAGACGACGCAAGACAATGTTACGGCGTTGGTACAGGCTCAAGCGGTGTTGTTGAAGGAAGCCCAAGGCTTTATTTTTGATGCGAAAGCCTTTGAAAATGAGCGTCAACAAGCGATTAAATCGATTAAGCAACTGCCGAGTAATCCGCAAGGCTTCTTGCAAGCCCATGCTCAATCGATCTTGGGTAAGGGCATGGCTGTGGGTATTCAGTTAGATGAGGCAGAAAACGCCTTAAACGCCCTGACCTTTGAATCCGTAAACGATGCTTGGCAGACGGTGTGGCAGAAAAGCCCTGTGGGGCTTGTCATCGCAGGACCTGAAGATGCCGTAACAGCTTTAAAAACGGGCTTACAATTTAGTGGTGTTTTAAAAGGACATTCGCCTGTTGTGGAAGAAGGGGTTCGCCCTAACGTAACCCTTGATCCTGTTTTGCCAAGTACCAAGCATGTGCTGAAGGCGGATCAAGAAACGAGCTGGCTTCTATGGGGGTGGACGCTTCCTTCGGTGCAAGACAAGGATATTCCTGCTTTACACTTGGTGCAAACCTATTTGGGGCAAGGCATGAGTGCCGTTTTGTTTCAAGAAGTTCGTGAAAAGCGGGGCTTGGCGTATGAAGTGAGTTCTTCGATGGAAACTTACCTGCATCGTGGCATGATGAGCTGGTACGCAGGGGTTAAGCCTGAAAATGTGGCTCAAACCGAAGCGGTCTTTCAATCCGTACTGAGTGATTTGAATACGACGCTTTTAAGCAAGCAAGCCCTCGATGCCTTGAAAATAAAACGCTTGGGGCGTTTTGATATTGCCCTAAACACCCCTGAACAATGGACGACCTTTGCAGGACGCCTCTTGAATCAGGGCTTGCCTTTGGGGTATATTGAAGATTACACCCAACGTTTAAATGCGGTAACACCCTCTGATTTTCAGCGAGTCGTCAAGACTTATTTAGGGAAATCACCCACGTTACGCTTGAGTTTGGGAAAAGCACTTCAAACGAAAGAGACTAAAAAGGAAACGCCTCTTGATGACTAATGCGTGTCGAGTTCATGTGCCAGCGACATCCGCCAATTTGGGCGTGGGGTTTGATACCTTTGGCTTGGCGTTGAATCTGTGGAATACGTTTCACCTTAAACGCTTGCCTGAAGGCGACGCTCCTTCCTTACACACCCTTGAAGGATCCGCCTTTAGCATTGGACCTAAGCTCGGTCGGGACGCCGTTGGTGGCAACATTTTTTTTCAAGCCCTTGCCTTTTATTATGAGCATATCAAACGTCCCTTGCCTGCTTATGAGGTGGGGGCGTTGATTCAAATTCCTGTCGCTCGTGGGCTAGGTTCGAGTGCTACAGCTGTTGTGGCGGCTTTAATGGGAGCCAATGCCTTAGAGGAGCATCCCCTTGATGACGATGCCTTGTTGAAGTTGGCGATTGCTTTTGAGGGGCACCCTGACAATGTAGCGCCTGCGATGAAGGGCGGTTGCGTCTTTGGGGATGGCGTTCATATCTATCCCTTAAAATGGGCGAGTACTTGGCAATTGGCGGTGTGGATGCCTGAAGATCCCTTGCTCACGGAAGTGGCTCGTCATGTTTTGCCCCAAGCTTACGAACGAGCGGATGTTGTCACGGCGATACGCAATGCGTCCGCCTTTTTGTATGCGGTGGAACAGGGGCGAAGCGATGTGTTGCGTCGTGTGCTTGAGCAAGATGTCATCCATGAGCCGTATCGAAAAACGTTAATTGAAGGCTTTGATGCCTTTCGTGCTTACATTCATGCCAAAACAGAGGCTTTGGGCGTGGTGATTAGTGGCAGTGGCTCGACCTGCTTGGTGATTTTTGAAGACACGCATCAAGCCCGTGTGATGCAAGCTTTGCATCAGTGGCAACACCAATGGGGAGGCACGGTTGCCCATACGCCGATTGAATTGCAAGGGGCGAAAGTCGAGCTTGTATTATAGTGTTCGATAGATAAGTAAAATTTGTAAATCGTTGCACAAGCAGACGTCCAAGCACTAAATCCGAGCGGGTGAGCGAATTGCGAATCCCCGAGCGATTTTGCGGACTTCGTGCAAAGGGAATGATGCGACGAGGTGGGTCAAAAAGGGGAGGATTTTCAAGGAGGGGAAAATGAGGGAGGAGAAACGCAATACGTCCTCCCTTTCCCCTCCTTGAACCGCCTTTAGAGGTGTTGGAGACCTTTGGCGGAGCAAAGGTCTCTGACGACGACCAGCTGAAAACAGAGAAAAAAATCCCAAAAAAAAGAGATCTTAAGTTACCATTTCTTAAGATAGAAAACACTATAGATCAAGCATCCACAAATGCCAAGGCGTGACATTTTTCCACGCCTCTAGCGGATGCCCCTTTAGCTCTACGACCTTGCCTTGCAAGCCCTGCCACAAAAGACTGGCTTCATGCAAAGTGCCTATAGAACCTTTTGACTCCCCTTGATGTAAGATATAATAAGCGACGGCTTCGGCAAATTGCCAATCTAAGGCACGACTCAAATCACCTTCTAACGGGTAAAAACCTTTTAGTAGTTCTTCCAAACCCTCAGGATTACGGAGCGTCGTGGCATAGACCCATGCCGAAAAGGCTTCGATTGGAGGGTTTTCTACAGAAGTACAAATGGCTTCTAGCTTTAAAAGGGCTTCTTTTTCATGCCCATTCGCAAGTTGTGCAAGGGCGTAAAACGTTACCGTCAAGGCATCGGTAGGGTTTTGTCGATACAGCACCCTCAAGTGACGTAAGGCATCTTCTAAATCATGGCTTTGTAGTAACATGAGACCCACATTAAGCGAGGCTTCTCTAAAATCTGGGTTAGCTTCAGCGACACGGCGAAAGGCTTGCAAGGCTTCAGAATAACGTCCTTCTTGAGCATACAGGGTTCCTTCGGCGAAATGAAATCCATTTTCTTGCGGGAAGCGTGCTAGGGCTTCCCGCAAGGTGTGTTTTAAGATTGCTTTATCTTCTAAACGACTCAACACACTTAAGCGTGTTTGGAAATAGGGCAATGCGTCTTCATCGTCTAATGTTGAAGCGTCTTGTTTATTTAAAATATTGAGGGCTTCAGGGAAATCTCCGATACGCAAAAGCAGGTTTGCCCATACTTGAAACAGTCCTTTGGGGGTTTGCCCTTTTGCGTCCAAATCTTCTAAAAGACTTAAGGCTTGATGCGTATGCCCTTGCCTATCTAATAAACGAACGTGACTTAATAGAATATCAGGCGAATCGGGCATTAAAAAGAGGGCTTCTTCCAAATAGGCTTGGGCTTGGGGTAATGCATTAAGGCTTAAGTGACATTCTCCACGTACATGAAGGGCTTCAGGTTTGTCAGGGATCAAGGTTTGTAAGGTTTCAAGGAGGGCAATGGCTTTTGCAGGATGCCCCAGCTTTTGCTGTAGCACACCAGAAAGAAATAAGGCATCGGGGTGATGTGCTTCATATTTTAGGCAGGTGCTGAGCTTGTTGAGTGCGTCTTCATACTGTTTTTCTTCAGCAAGGATGGCTCCCCACAAGTAAAAAGCTTGTGGACTTGTCGGATTAAGCTGTAAGACCCGCTTGAGTTTTTCTAAGGCTTCTGGCGTATGACCTGCTCGACTCAACGACAATGCCCAATTCATCCACGGTTCGATGTGGCGAGGCTTTAGGGCAATGGCGGTTTCATACTGCACACGTGCTTTTTCAAGTTCCCCTAAATCAACCAAACACGCCCCCCATAAAACGTAGTAAATGGCACGTTCAGGTTCAAGTTCTGTGGCAAAAGCAAAGCGATCTTCCGCTTCGTCTAAGCGTCCTGCTTTGGCAAGCACGATGCCTAGATTGGCGTAAATATCCGCACGTTCAGGTTCAATCACAATGGCTTGTTGAAAGTTTTGCAACGCAACGTCTAAATCCCCTGCTTCGGCTTGTTGAACGGCAAGCTTCATAAACGCCAAAGCAGGCGAACCTGCGGAACATGCTTGTTCAAAGCGATCCACATGCTCGTGGGTATGGGTAATGCTTGCCCATATTTTTTTAAGTCTGTCTAACCACGTCATTTTTTTGCTCTCTCAATGGGGGAATAGATTACATTATCTAACAAAGCTCACTTTTAGTCTAACATAAGCAGGCTATTTCCTAAGGATACAGGAGGCTTCAATCCCGTTTCGTACAAATATAGTGTTTTAAAGAGTTTTCCGTACAGTAGGCTAGACGAGGAGCCTAGATTATTTTGTGAAGAAGTGTAGATAGACCTACATGACTGAACAAAATAATCGTAGCGACAAAGTATAGACACTGTAGGGGACATTATTTAAAACACTATATCAAAGATTGCTTCCGCCGTCGGATGCTCCAACGCATCGACCGATACATCTAGCCCTAAGGCAAGCACCGCTTTCAAACTACGTTGCCCCAAACAGATCCACTTTTGCGGATGCACCCGCTCAAAGGCTCCCATGCTCGCTAAAACATTTACATTACTAGGACTCGTAAGAAGCACGACATCAGGCGAAAAGGCGATGGCGTCTTCAAGCAGGGCGTCTAAGGCGTGGGCTTGCAAAGGAATGGGTTCATAAAGAGACACACGTTGCACCTCATGCCCTCCTGCGTTTAAACCATGAAGCAGGGTATCATCCGCCAAAGCACTACAGACCCACAAACACGAGCTGGGTTTTGGGTGATGCTCATTAAAAGCGTTGACAAAATAGGTGGCATCTTGAGCGGTTTTTGGCACAAAATCGGCGGATCGCTTGAAGTAAGTTTCAACAGCCTTAGCGGTGGCATCCCCCACACAGGCGATTTGAACGGTATGGATGCAAGGGGCTTGTGAGGAGTCTTCCAAATAATCCGCCCAAGCCTTTACGGCAATGCCAGATGTAAACACCCACCACGACGCTGAAAAATCAGGGGCAAGCTCCAAATGACCCAAATATTGGATACGTTGTAACCCCTGTTCTAACACGTCGATGCCTTGTTTTTGAAGGGCTTGAGACAGGATGGAAACTCCTTCTGTCACATGGGTTCGAGGCATCCAGACTTTGCAAGTCTTAAAGGCTTTTAAGGAATCGCTCATTCAAACTCCTTCATTTAAGGGTTTTTTAATCGCATCCTTGTATTGTATATTAAATGTACTGCTTTGAGAGAGAGAAAAAAGAAAACAACCCCCATTGAGGGACGAATTAAGAAACAACAACAACCCCAAACCTCTAGTGGCGGGTCGAAAAGGGAGAGGACAATCCCACGTTAGATAAAACCGTCTATGGTCTCTTCGTTGTCGCTACGATTTTTTTGTTTGGTTTTGTACGTCTATGTACACGCCCGCACAAAAAAATCTATGCTCCTAGAATAGCCTCATAGTCAATTTCATCTAACAAGCACATATATATATAATGAAACGGCTTTAAATATGACCACCAGCACCCCAAAACCGCCGATACCTTCTCGACGCTGGCACACGGGCTTAAACCCCTTAAACCACACGGTGAGAGACTGTGTCGACGTGAATTTCGACACCGTTGTAGACGCACGCCGTCGTGCAGGGGACTTACTCTTGGCGTGTTTGGACGATGAACGCCTCATTAACTTTAGCCTAAGCTACTGGCCTGTCTTAAGTGGAAACCGCCAAGAGGCGTCCTTAAATGTGGGGTATCAAATGCTGTGGCACTTTGAATGTGACATGGGGCTTGAAGGCAAGGGGCCTCATAAAACCGATGCCTTTTATGCGGATATTCAGTTTGAAATGTTGAAGCAAGCAGGGCATTACTTGAGGAAAGGACAGGAACTGCCCCCTGATTTATTGATGATGTATCAGTGTGAAGAACCTGCGAAAAAGCATCGCCCTGCTTATTATCAACCCTTCATCGAACGCTTTATAGAAGCGGTCTTGACGTATGTGGCTCGCTTTCGATCAAAATAGCTTCTTACTCCCTCCCCTTCAAGGGGAGGAAAACAACCTTCTCATTCACGAAGTGAATCTTCCCCTTTAGGAAGGAGAGTCTGTGAGAGGAAACCAACGGTTTTCTTTCACAAGAGAAAAAGTTTTAACTTTTTCGACCATGGTGGGGAGGGGAGTAGGTGTAACACTGGGTTTTGAACATCCTCCCCTCTCCCTAGCCCTCTCCTCAAGGAGAGGGAACAGGACTTTTGCAGAGCTTTCTATAGCATTTTTTTTTGGGCATGTTAAAATAATTCTGTAGCCTACAGCCTCGCTAGGAGTCGCCTTCACCATGACTGTTTCTGCTTCTTCTCAAACGAAATTGACCCAAGACCTCATCGGCTTTGACCCCAAAGGGGCGATGCCTTCTAATGAAGAGTTGCTGAAAATGTATACGCTCATGTTGACCCTTCGCCTGTGGGATGAACGCTCTCTCAAGCTACAACGTAGCGGACGCATTAGCTTTTGCGTCACCAGCAAAGGTGAAGAAGCCACGCAAGTGGGTACAGTGGCGGCTTTGCGTCCCACCGATTGGGTCTTTCCTGCCTACCGCCAACCAGGGATTCCGCTTTGGCGTGGAGCAAGCTTGGAAGACCTGGCTCACCAAATTTTTGGTTCTGAAAAAGATATTTCTTTGGGGCATCAAATGCCGAATCACTATAGTTTTCATCAGTTTTATTATGCGTCTGTTTCTAGTGTCATTGGCACGCAGATCGTTCACGCTAGCGGTGCAGCCTTAGCGGCTCAAGCCAAGGGTAGCGATGAGGTTGCCGTGACCTATTTCGGCGACGGATCGACATCCGCCAATGACTTCCATTCCGCTTTAACGGTAGCAGGTGCGAAAAAAGCCCCTGCCTTATTCTTTTGTGTGAATAATCATTATGCCATTTCGCTCCATGTGTCTCAACAAACAGGAGCCAAATACCTAGCAGACAAAGGTATCGGCTATGGCGTCAAAGGGCTAAGAGTCGACGGCAACGATGTACTCGCCGTTTACCAAACAACCTTAGCGATGGCAGAACGTGCCAGGGCAGGCGAAGGTCCTGCTTTGTTGGAACTGGTGACCTATCGCTTGAATCCGCATTCGTCTTCGGATGATGATGCCCGTTACCGCTTTAAAGGTGAAATGGACGAATGGATCGGTAAAGACCCTATTCCTCGTTTTGAAGCCTTTTTGCTAGAAAAAGGCGTGTTGAGTCCTCCGCAAGTGGATGCTCTTAAAATCCAAGTGGAAGCGGATGTTTTAGAAGCCACCAAAATTGCTCAAGAAACACCGTTGCCTGAATGGCAAACGCTGATTGAAGGGGTTTATGCCGAAGTCCCCGCTGGTTTGCAGGCGGATTTAGATGAATTGCTCGCTCATGAGCAAGGCTTAAGCTTGCCTCACCCCGGAGCCTTCCCTTTATAATCTGTTTTCTAGTATTCCTTTACCTTATGAAAGTGCTTTAACATGAACGCCACCATGACACCTTCTTCGCAAACATCCCAAACGCTCAACGCTCGTAACCCCGAAACGCCGATTACGATGGTGCAAGCCATCAATGAAGCCTTGTTCCACGCCCTTGAAAGCAATCCCCATGTGATTGTCTTTGGCGAAGATGTCGGCATTAGTGGAGGCGTCTTCCGAGTCACGGAAGGCTTACAAGCCCAATTTGGAGACAAGCGTGTGGTGGATATGCCCCTATCTGAAGCAGGCATTATCGGTTCTGCTTACGGTATGGCGGTGGCAGGTATGATTCCTGTGCCTGAAATACAGTTTGCGGACTATATTTTCCCTGCCTTTGATCAGATTGTGTCTGAAGTGGCGAAACTGCGTTACCGCAGTGGGGGCGATTGTGCTTGCCCCATGGTGATTCGTACGCCGTATGGGGGGGGCATCCGTGGAGGAACCTACCATTCTCAAAGCCCTGAAGCTTACTTCACGCAAACCCCTGGTATTAAAGTGTTGATTCCTTCTACGCCTGCGGATGCGAAAGGCTTGTTGTTGTCTGCCCTTCAATCGCCTGACCCTGTCTTGTTTATGGAACCGAAGCGTTTGTATCGTTCGCCAAAAGGCTTGGTACCACTTGAAGCGACCCCTATTCCCTTAGGGCCAGCTCGTTTGGTGCAAGCAGGTAAGGATCTGTCTGTGTTTTGTTACGGTGCCATGGTGGATATTTGCCAAGCCGCTGCGACTAAATTGCAGGAAAGCGACGGCGTGAGCATTGAAATCATTGATTTAAGAACGCTTTCTCCGATTGATGAAGCCAGTATTTTAGCCAGTGTTCGTAAAACAGGGCGTGCTTTAATCGTGTATGAAGCCCCTAAAACAGGTGGTTATGGGGCAGAAATTTCGGCGATTATCGCTGAAAAAGCGGTGGAATACTTAAAGGCTCCGATCAAGCGAGTCGCTGGTTTGGATACGCCTTACCCCTATAGTTTGGAATCCGTGTATATGCCTCACCCTCTGCGTGTCATGCGTGCCATGCAAGACGTCTTGGCGTTTTAATTTTTAGAGTTCTCTTTAATTTATACTTATGCTTTCTAACAATAATGCGTAAAGTTTGTTATGTCTGAAGGATGGCTTTCTGTCTTCGTTTATAGCTGGTGCGTCAGAGACCTTTGGACGCACAAAGGTTCTCCGACACCTCTAAATGCGTTTAAGGAGGGGGGAAGAGAAGGAAGTTGTTGCGGCTCTCCTTCTCTTCCCCCCTCCTTAAAAATCCACCCCCCTTCTCAACCTCTTCGCTTGCTCCACTTATTTCTTTGGGACGTCCGCAAAATCGCTCGGGGATTCGCAGTGCGCTCACCCGCTCGGATTTAGTGCTTGGACGTCGATTTGTGCAACGAGTTGAAAATTAACACGCAAGGTCTAGGGCGATTGCCACGCTACGCTCGCAATGACGGACAACAAGCTTGCCGACAACGCAAAAACGCGAGGCTTCCCTAGCGGACGGCAGGAGCGAAGGGAAAGCGAGAGGGGTGGGATAAACTCATTCACGAAGTGAATCTTCACCTTTAGGAAGGAGAGGTTGGGAGAGGAAACCAACGGTTTTCTTTCCCAAGAGAAAAAGTCAGAGACTTTTTCGACGGAAGGGGGGC
>CANGYO010000027.1 GCA_947458095.1 Vampirovibrionales bacterium
CTGGATCAAAGGGGCGAGTCCCAAAGCAAACGAGCATTTTTGTGCCTTTGAATATATTTATTTCGCCCGTCCTGACAGCATTTTACAAGGGCAAAGCGTCTATGAAGTACGGCTCAAGTTGGGGGCATTATTGGCAAAGCGTCACCCTGCTGGAGTATTTGGGATGCCCCAGCTTCAATCAAGACAAGGTGAATGCCTTGATTGATGAGTACACCACTCAAAAAAACACGGTGCTAAAGGCTCGTATCGATTACTACGTTCATGCTCAGCAACTGTTGACGCCCGTTCAACTTGAAAAAAGTCGTGCGTTTTGGGCAGGACATATTCAGTCTTTGCCTCATACGCCACCTACTCAATAGGCTTTCATCCCCCCCCCCTTCTGATTTCAGGAAGGGAGACAATAAAAAAGACGGTAGCACAAGTTTAGCTTGACGATGTTTTATCTCTATACACCTGAACATTTGGTGAATGAAAAATAGGATAAACACTCACTTATGAATATAGATCGCATCATTTTTAATAGTATGAAACCGTCTCTTGTGCTTGAAGCCTATATGGAAAAAATAATGGCTCCTCTTACTCATATACCAAACGGCGAGTCGATCATCAAAGGATTACCTACGCATGATGAATACGTCGCTCAGGCTCAGAAGGCTCAATCCTCAATGCCCCTACCCACAAACTCCTTAAGAAAAGAAGCCGAAGCCCTCGTCCGTCAGATTATTGAAACGCCCTTAGTGAAACTACCCAAAGGCACTAACAAAGTAGCCTTTGAACAGAATGGAGTAAGCTACTATTTAATTGGCACCCCAGTGGGAACAAAACATACCAACATGAAAGTGGTGAGCGAAGAAACAGGAGAAATCCTACACACAGCCACTATCGCTAAGGAAGACTTCCCCAAGATCGTGGTGGTGGATGATTTTACTGATGAATCTGAAATAAAATGCCGTCCTACATGGGGTGCTTTGCATGGTGAACTCGTTACAGCCTTTGTTAAGCTTAATCCTTTTTTAAATGTAGAACAACTACTTTACGATAAACGTGTTCTAAACTACCCTATTCGAGTAGGGGTCTTAGATAAACAAGGGAAACCAGTCCTAGACAAAGATGGTAGGAAAAGCATAGAGGTTCTACGAGTACCCGTTTTAGATGATCAGGGAAATCAAATCATTGAAAACGGCGTAGTGAAAATGAAAGTTAAGACAGAAAAACGTCAGGTCAACCCTTTTAAACTGCTATTGAATCGATTGGGAAAGGGGGATCGTGTCGATGGCGTCAATCACTCGATGGGAACAGCAGAAACAACCCTATCAGTAACACCTATATTTGAATCTTGTTATTATCCACTAGTCATAAAACGGATATCAGAATGTAGCTTAGGCAAATTCCCTCATCATTCAGACAGGCTACACAGTCTAAAAATGCTGACGTCTTATGGTAGAAATCCTATTGACAAAGGTTCTCCCCTTGCATTTTATCAACCAGGAGGAAACAATGGTCTTGAAGAAAAATTCCTTCAGGAAGGTCCATACAATTTCTTTCAGGTTAACATGTCTTCTGAATCAGTCTTTCTACATCCAGATTCTAAGGTGGTGGGAGGGATCAATATCAGGGGGGAAAAACACGCAGGGAGTGGTGGGTGGAATCCCAACGGTCAGTTAACTGAAATCCCTTTTGTGAATGCAGTAGCACCCTATGAACATAAGGTAAGTTACAATCAACACGGCTTCAATTGTACAGGGGGGAATCCTGATCTTGATGGTGTGGATATAACACGAGAAAAAATTGAAGCGAACCTCAACGCCTGTGGTCTTAACATTTCTTATGAAGACTTTATAGAGCAGCTACCTCCTGTATTAAAAGGCACTTCGTTTGCCGCACCTCAACGATTAGCGGAAGATTTTAATGAATACATAGCGGATGCCGTAAAAGCGAATGAAGGCACGCTTCCAAGAGGTTTAGATCCCGACTTTTACAAGCGATTAGAAACCTTGGGAATTAAGAACCCTGTGCAAGGCGAACCGCAATACAATCCTAAGAAATAAAGAAGGTGTAAAGAAAGCCTAAATATCCAGGCAAAAGGCTTTTATTTTCGACGTTTCATTTGTACAATAGAATCATATCGTTAAAATAAGAGTCCTCATCATGTCCAACACCCCCACCTCTCTGAACGTCCCCATTATGCGGTTGGATCGCCAATACACCGCCTTGCAAGAAGAATTTGAAGCAGCCGCATTAACCGTCATGCGGTCAGGCATCTACATTTTGGGCGACAACGTCAAAGCCCTTGAAGCTGAACTCGCTGAACGCACCGAATCGGGCTTTGGCATCGGGGTTGCTAACGGCACCGACAGCCTCTATCTCGCCCTAAGAGCCTTAAACGTAGGAGCAGGCGATGAAGTCATCACCACGCCGATGAGCTATATCGCTACATCCGAAGCCATTGTGCGAGCAGGGGCGACGCCTGTTTTTGTGGATATTGTCGATGATGCCACCTATCTCATGGATGTTTCCGCCGTTGAAAAAGCCATTACGCCAAACACAAAAGCGATTATTCCTGTGCATTTATACGGTCAAGCCGTCAACATGGATGCCTTGATGTCCCTTGCCAAGGCTTACCATCTGGCGGTGGTTGAAGATTGTGCGCAAGCCGTCGATGCCACATGGAAGGGCAAACCTGTGGGAGGCTTTGGCGACATGGGGAGCTTTAGCTTTTTTCCTACCAAAAATCTAGGTGCCTTTGGCGATGGGGGCATGTTGACGACTTCTTCCGCTGAAAAAGCCCAGCTCTTGCGACAATTGCGAGTCCATGGGCAAACGTCGACGTATGATCACGCCCATGAAGGCATGAACAGCCGTTTAGATGAGCTTCAAGCCGCTTTGGTGCGTGTGAAAGTGCCTCACTTGAGTGCTTGGGGGGACGCTCGTCAACGCATCGCCCAGCGATATACGGAGTCTTTAGAAGCACTTTCTGTCTTGGAATTGCCTCGCACGCAAACGGACGTAGGGCATGTGTTTCATCAATACACGGTGGCACTCAAGGCGGAGGCTGGTTTGGATCGGGATGCGGTGGTGGCTCGCTTGCAAGAGCGTGGCGTGGGCGTGCGTGTGTACTATCCGATTCCTTTGCATTTACAAGGTATGCACCATGATTTAGGCTATACAGCAGGGGCGTTTCCTGTGGCGGAAAAGGCGTGCAAACATGTGTTGAGCTTGCCTATTTTCCCTGAATTAAGCGATGATGAACAACGTTACGTCATTGAAACGCTTAAAAAGATTCTATCTTAAGGAAGTAAACCGATGCCTTCTTCTTCAAATTCTAATTTACCAAACGTCCTCTTGGGCGTGAATATCGACCATATCGCCACGATCCGCAATGCTCGTGGGGTGCATTACCCTGACCCCCTCACCGCTGCGGACATCGCCGAAGCCCACGGTGCAGACGGCATCACGGCTCACTTGCGTGAAGACCGTCGCCACATTAAAGACGCCGATATTCGAGAACTCCGCCGTCGGGTGAAGACACGGCTCAACCTAGAAATGGCGAATACTGAAGAAATGGTGGCTTTGGCGGAAGCGATTCGTCCTGATATGGTGACGTTGGTGCCTGAACGTCGTCAAGAAGTTACCACCGAAGGCGGTTTGGATGTGATTACGCATAAAGAAGCCTTGGGGCGGAGCATTCAGCGTTTAACGGCGGTGAATGTGCCTGTGAGTCTCTTTGTGGATCCTGATTTGGCTCAAATCCAAGCCTGTGCGGACTTAAAGGTGCCTTATATTGAGTTGCACACGGGGCAGTATTGCGAAGCCTTTGAAGCAGGCGTTGGCGTTCAAGACGCTCTCAATGCCTTACATACCGCCGCTTTAGAAGCCCAGCGTTTGGGGATGAAGCTTAATGCAGGGCATGGTTTGCATTATGGGAATGTACGTCCGATTTTGGAGTTGCCTGGATTGATTGAGTTGAACATTGGGCATAGTATTATCGCCGAAGCCGTATTCATCGGGCTAGGACCTGCGGTGTCTAAAATGAAGTCAATCTTGGTGGAACATTCTCCGCAAAAAACCGAGAATTCGGTTTAAAATAAGCGGAGCGACAAAGAGAGACCCTGTACAAGAAATGATAAAGACGACGCTATGAAACATTTGACGCTCCTGCATTTGTATCCGAATGAAATGAACCTCTATGGGGATCGGGGTAATGTGCTGGCGTTTTATCGCCAACTGCTCTTAAGAGATGCCCAACTCAACGTGATTCACGCCAGCCTAGGGGCATGGAAAACCAGCTATAACGAGGCAGACATCGTGTTTATGGGGGGCGGGCAAGACGCCCAACAAAGCACGGTGGTAGAAGACTTGCATCGGCACAAAGCCGATGCCTTACGACATCTCGCTCAAGAAGAAGCGACGTTTCTCACCATTTGCGGAGGCTTTCAGTTCCTCGGGCATTATTATAAGCCCCATAACGGCGAAGAACTAAGGGGGCTAAGCCTTCTCGATATTCACACGATTGCAGGCAAAGAACGTTTTATCGGCAATGTGGTGTTGGAATCGAGTTTGGCAGGCGAAGCCAAAACGCTTGTGGGTTTTGAAAATCATAGCGGATTGACCACGCTGGGGCAAGGCGTGCAACCCTTGGGAAGCGTCGTCATCGGCAAGGGGAATAATGGCATTGACAAGCAAGAAGGGGCGGTACAGGGAAGCCTTGTGGGGACTTACTTGCATGGATCGTTATTGCCGAAGAATGAGTGGTTGACGGTACATTTATTGAATCAAGCGTGGCAACGCAAATATGGCGAACCTTTGCCTGCTTTGTCCGCAAATCTCCCACAGCTGGAGGAGTCTTTCGCTGAAAAAGCCCACCAAGAAGCCCTGCTTGTAGCCAAAAGCAAAGAAAAACGCTAGAATGTACAGAGACAGTCCCACTTGGAGAAGCCCATGTCCCCCCCTTTTGAAATACCTTTTTTTTCGTCTAAAAACGCCTCAACAGCAGGGGCTTCAACGGTGCTTGCCTTATTGTGTATTGAAGTGCTTTCGTCTGAACTCGTGTTTAGCGAACCCACGGTGGATCGTGAAGCCGTGCATCAGGCATGGCATCAGCAAGTGGTGGAACGCCTCGCTCAATTGGGCGAAAGCCTTGGGGCAACAGTTGAACGTCAGTATCAAAACATCGCCTTTGTCGCTTTCCCTCAAGAAGCCACCCCTGTCGACGCATTGGAATCTGCGATTAAGCTGGTGCTTAATTTGCAAGCTCATCCCTTGCCTATTGCTCAAGACTACCCAAGTCTCACCTTACGATTCGGCTTGACGCTGGATGACGTTCAACAACGCAACCCCATGGCGGCTGCAACAGAACGCAGTTTAGCCACCGCAGGGCAGTTGGTGGTGTCTCATTTGGTGGTGAATACCATGGGGCAGAAGCGTTATCCATTCTTGCCCTTAGAAGGCGAGAATCCTGTGGCGCAGCAAGGCAATTATTTTGTGCTAAACCTCAATGACGTCTTGGCTTCTTCCGTAGATGTGGGCGACCTTGGGCAAACCCAAGCCAACCCTTCGCCTCGTCATTCCACCAGTGAAGAAGATGGCTTTAGTGATTTTACAGTTGAAACAGGGTCTGCTCAAACGGCGTACCGCCCCCCCTTGGAATCGTTCGCCTCTGTTTTAGTCCCGCCTCCACCACCTCCGCCAGTGCCAGAACCTGAAGTGCTGGATCCGATTTCGGCGTTGCAAGGCGTTTTGCATGAATTAAATGAAAGCTTGGCACAAGATGCGTCCGAAGAAGCGATGCAAGCCATGCAAGCCGCCTTTGAAGAAAATCCCTATAGCGTCGCTCAATTTACTGGGGAACTCACGGCTCCTGTGGATGTTCCAACGCCTCAAGCTCCTTTTACTCCTGATTTTGAACGTTCCGTGGATGAAACGCCTTCTTTTGATGTATTTGGTGATTTGCAAAGCACCTTGACGGCTGAAATTGCTCCTGTGATTATGGATCCTAAAACGACGCAAAGCACCGAAATTAAACGTTCCATTGCCAGTGCCTTTGAAAATGTTCCCCTGCCTACGCCTGTGGAAGAATCGGCATATCGTCCGAGGCTACACCTCTTTGATCAAGAACCTGCTTGGCCTCATGTCGAAGGCGTTACCTTGTGGATTTCGGAACATGACGTTCACACCACGCCTTACACGGTGGAAAGCATTCAAGCGTTTTTACCGCTCTTTTTAGCGAAAGGCTTGGGGCTTTACGATGACAATTACCCAACGTCTCAACAAGTCTGTTGCTTGTTGGGCGAATCAGGCGTGGGAAGCACAACCGCAGTGGTGACAGCTCGTCAACAAGTGGATGCCTTCTTGCAAGAAGGACAAGAACACGATGAGAACGAAGAAGCTCCTCAAGGTGAAACCCCAGAACTAGAACCGCAGTATTTGACGCTTCATACGTCCCATTACAGGCATCGTTCGGGGCATCCTTACCCCCTTGAATTGTGGCAAGACGTCTGCCGAGCCTTGTTTCAATTGCCCACAGAAGGGCTTTTGCAAAGCCAAATCAAACCGTCGATTGAAGCAGTGTTGAATTGTGTCGTGCCTGAAGTGGAACAATTTAAAGCCTTTCCCCATATCAAAACCTTGACTCGCTTTATGGGAGGCGAAATCCACGATGTACCTCATGTGGATCTCATCGAAGCCTTGGCATGGACGCTGTCTCATGTGGCGAATGTCAAACCTTTATTGCTCCAGCTTGAAAACCTCGACACCGCTGATGAGGCGTCTTTATATGTCTTACAGATTTTATTGCATCAACATGAACTGGCTCGTCAAAAGGGCTTGGTTTGGGTCTTGCATTCCAAACCTACGAAGCACTTAGCGGTGCTTGAAAACTTGGATGCGTCCTTATATTGTGCGACTAAAATTGAGGCTTTCAACGAAGAAGAAAGCACGGCGTACTTGCAAAAAGGGTGGCTTTCTACCTGTTATGACGCTTGCCCACCGTCCTTTATTGCGGAAGTTTTACGATTGGGGGAAGGTCGCCCTTTCTACTTTGAAGAGATTTTGCGTTATGCCATTCAACGGCAAGTTTTGGGCGTGGATCCTGAAACAGGGGCGTTAAGCGTGCCTGATTTCAACGTGTTGTCTGCCTTTAAATTGCCTGATTCCATGTTAAACGTTTGGCATGAACGGCTTAGCGTTTTACCTGAAGATGTCGCACGAGTTTTGCAACTTGCGGGCGTTTTAGGCCCTCGCTTTTCAATGCCGTCTTTGGCAGGCTTGCTTGGCATTGATGAAGAGCCGTTGAGCCATTTCTTAGGCGTGTTGTGGGAACAAGGCTGGCTGATTCCTGATGTGGCGGACACCATTGCCTTTCGCCACCCCAAGCTTCTAAATACTTTGCGTCAATTCATTCCAGCAGAAGAATTAAGCCATATGCACGCATGGATTTACGAATCCTTGAGCCAGCACTTTGACGCCCCTGTTGCCATTGCGGAACCCTTACTCGCCTTTCACGCTTTTCATGCAGGCAATCCCCAAGCGGTCGCCGAACAAGCCCAAGCGTGGCGAAAGCGAATTCACCCTATTAGTGAACCGTGGTTAGAATCCTTAGAATTGTTGAGTCCATTGCAAAAAGCGGACTTGGGCGTGCAAGAACGCATCGCTATTTTACGGCAGTGGTTTCATATCACGGAAGATGTCACGGCAGAAAAACAGCTTCTTAAGCGTGAAGCCTATGAAGCCTTGCAAGCAGGCCATTTGAGCCTGCCTGCGTCTCAAAGTTTTGAAATGTTGATTTTATTGGGTGATGAAGCCAAAGAGCAGTTGGATCTTCCCCATGCAGGGCGTTTGTACGAATACGCCTTAGGCATTCATCACGAATCACAACTCAATCAACAGGGCGATTTTATTGCTCAAACGAGCCTTGCCGTTTTGGCGTGGTTGAAAGCTGATTTTAATACGCTCGATGACTTATGGCAAACCCTTTCAAGTCATGCCGTTTGGCAAGAAAAATCGGTGCCTTTGGTGCCTTGGAAGCTTGAAGCCATTGGCTTGGGTTTACAGGTGCATCGCTTAAAAGCGGATTCAAAAGGCGTGAAGCATTGGTATGGCGTGGCGAAAGGCTTGTGGGAAACGTGCATTACTGAAGAGCTAAATCCCCTATGGATCGCTCGCAGTCAACTCGCTTATGCCCATTATCTTTACGACAAGGGCGCCTTCAACGCCTATAAGCAAGTCACCGAACAAGTGAAAGTCGTGTTAGCGTCTACACCGACGCAAAGCATCGCCTTGCATCAAACGTTGGTGGATTATGTGCATGTGAATTGGTTGGAAGAGCGTTTTCAACGCACGCAACCGCAGGTGCAGAAGCTTTACGGTCATTTGGCGGAAGATGTTCAACACAATCACGACAAGTTCACACCTTTGCATGCTTTAGCCCTAAAAACCTTTGTGGGAAGCATCCTTGCCCCTGAGCAAAATGCAGACCGACAAGGGCATTTAAAGACCTTGTCTCTAGGCTTTTTGGTAGAGGTTTTGAATACGCAATACGTCGATTTAGCGCTTGCCAGCCGTCAAGTGGCGGATATTCGTCACGCCTTAGAGGCTCAAGCGTCCGCTCGTGGGCAGGGGGTGCTAGAACGCTTTAAGTTGCTGGATTGGCAGGCTCAACTGGTAGAAGTACGATGCCTGATTCTTGAAAACAAGAGCATCTCCGCCATTCAAGCCCTCTTTGCTTTGTGGGAACCTTTAGCCTCTTCCTTGATGGGGCGTGTCTTGGTCACAGCATTGTCGTTATTGGCACATATTCATCACAAGGTGGCGTATGAGCAGGGCATACCATTGCCTAAGCAGGACGCCTATGTGAAGAAGAGCCGTCAATTTGCCGAGCAAGCCATTCGTTTGGCAATGCAAAGTCAAAACATCACGCTCAAAACCCAAGCCGAAGAACTCATGAAGTTCGGCTAGCGTCTGTAGTGTTTATATACCCTACTCGATCGTTTGATGGGTATTATAGTGTTCGATAGATAAAACGGTCTATGGTCTCTTCGTTGTCGCACCAATTTTTTTGTTTGGTTATGTAGGTCTCACTACACGCCCGCACAAAAAAATCTAGGCTCCTAGAATAGCCTCATAGCCTGTTTCATCTATCGAACACTATAGACCACTATATTTAGACGAAATTCAAGATGAAGACTAGCGGTTTTTAATCCACATCGAACATACTGGTAGAACAATGTGGACGACTCTAAGGACAAAAGAAGTATGGCTCGTCAAGAAGATTCAGCGTTCAATCAAGGAACACTTGTAAACTATTACAAGGTGCTTGGGCTTGAAAATTACGCCACACTCACCGAAGTGCGTAAGGCATATCGAGGCTTGGTAAAAACCACCCACCCTGATGTTGTAGCACCTGAATTGCGAGACGAAGCGACTGAAATTTTTAAGACCGTCCTATTAGCCTACACGATTTTAAACCATCCAGGTAAAAAGCAGCATTATGACGAGCAATTGCAAAGCGTGATTGATGCGGTCAAACAACGGGTCAACACCCATCACGCCAAAACACAAAAAGACACAAAAAAGGAAGTGTCTAAGCCAGTAAACAAGGGTGAACATCCTTCTAAATCGACACACGAAACGCATCACAAGCACAAGCATTCACATAAGCATCACACGCATAAAAGTCGTCCCATAAAGCCCCCTGAAAACACTGAACCTTTTATTGCGGTGCCGTCTAAACCAATGTTTTGGAAAAAGTGGTACACGCTTTATGTGGTGGAATCCAAGCCCAATACCTGGCATGCTACATGGGAACCCAACGCCAAACTGCGTCAACAAGCCGCTCAAAAAGGGATTCTGTTCAAGTGTGTGAATTATTACACAGGCACAGTTTTACAGCATGTGCAAGTGCCGTTTGGTGTGATTCCAGACAGTAGCAAGGCGTGTGTGCTAAAACTGGCGATTAACAATAGCATTTTGCTCAATCTACAAGTCGAAAAAGTCAACGCCAGTGGCGGAGGCTGGTTCGGCGTGGGGGATTCCCCCAAACCAAGCCGTCCACCGAAAGTGCAGGCAAGTTCCGACGATTGGGCTGAAGAAGAAGCGTTTGAAGACGACGATTATGAAAACGTGGATGATGATGCGTCTGAAGAAAGTTCGACGGCTGAAACGGCATCAGAAACGGCATCGGTAAAAGCGTCAGGAACGGGGTCTAAGCCCAGTGCATCAAAGGGTAGCAATTCCTCTGTGGCAATAAAAGCCTCTGGTGGGGGGGCAAGTAAATCGCATACGCCTTATAAGCCTTCCGCTTCAAGCAGTTCTTCTTCGCCAAAAACGGAGAAGACCCAAGCTTCGGAAATCCCTTTAACGCTGGACGTATGGGAAGCGGTGTTGGGGACTGAAAAAGAAGTGCAATTGCCTAGTCAAGGCAAGAATGAGGCAGGGCTTGGCAGTGTGACGGTGCCAGCAGGCATTCAGCCCAATCAGCAGTTACGCATTACGCATAACGAAGAAAGCTATTTGTTTCGGGTTTCGATTGTGATTCCTACGAATTTGGGCGAAGAGGCTCGTAATTGTTATGAGATTTTGCAACATTTAAGCACGACAGAGTAAGGGGTAAATCTTTCTATCAAAAGAAAAATCTTCACAAGTGACTGTGTTTGATTTAGGCTAGGGGTGAGAACTTACAGAGAAAGGTCTTCACGCCATGATGCCGCTTACCCCTTCAACAGGTCTGTTTAACTTTGATTCCATTGAAGATGCCCTCATTGCCCTAAAAGCAGGACGTTGCATTATTCTGGTGGATGACGAAGATCGTGAAAATGAAGGCGATCTCGTCGCTTTGGCGGATCGCATTACCCCTGAAACCATTAACTTTATGGCAGTGGAAGGTCGTGGCTTAATCTGCCTTGCCCTCACCCCTCAACGATGCCAACAGCTGGACTTGCCTCAAATGGTTACGCATAATGAAGAAGCCTTGCAAACGGCGTTTACGGTGAGTATTGACGGGCATCCGAAATATGGCATTACCACTGGCATTTCCGCCAGCGATCGAGCCAAAACCATCCAGCTTGCCGTCGCTCGAGATGCCAAGCCCAACGACCTGCGTCGACCGGGGCATATCTTCCCCCTTCGTGCGAAAAAGGGAGGCGTCCTCGAACGTGTGGGGCATACCGAAGCCAGCGTGGATTTGGCTCGCTTGGCAGGAGCAGAGCCTGCGGGCGTCATTTGTGAAATTATGAATGAAGACGGCACCATGGCGCGTCGCCCTGATTTAGAAGTGTTTGCTCAAACCCACAATTTACCCTTGATTAGCATTGCTCAATTGGTGTCGTATCGTTTAGCCACTGAAACCACGATTAAACGGGTTTCTACCGCCAAAATGCCGACTCGCTTTGGTGAGTTTGAAGTCGTGGCTTATGAAAACACACTGGACGACTCAGAACACGTCGCCTTGGTCAAGCGTCCTGAAAGCATTACCCATAACGAAACGCCTTTAGTGCGTGTCCATTCCGAATGCCTCACAGGCGATTTATTGGGGAGCCTACGGTGCGATTGTGGCTTTCAACTCCACGGGGCGTTGGAGCAGATCGCTCAATACGGGCATGGAGCCTTGGTGTACTTGCGTCAACATGAAGGGCGAGGCATCGGGCTGAACAACAAAATTAAGGCCTACGCTTTGCAAGATGAAGGGCTAGACACGGTGGAAGCCAATCACAAGCTGGGCTTTAAGGCGGACTTGCGTCAATACGGCATTGGGGCGCAAATCATCCGAGACTTGGGCTTTCATACCTTTGATTTGCTCACCAATAACCCCCGAAAAATTAGGGGCTTAGACGGTTACGGCTTAGAAATTCGCCAGCGTGTGCCGTTGGTGGAAGGCGTGCAAGCCGACAATCTTTTTTACTTGCAAACGAAAAAAGAAAAGCTGGGACATTTAATGGAAAACTTAAGTAGCGAAGAAACGGTGAAAGGGGGCTAGAACACATGAGTAGTGAAATTCAACAAGAAAATAAGTTGGCGTCTATAAAAACGGCGGAGTTTTTGGCGTTTTTAGAAAGCCCTCGTCGCATTGCCGTGGTGACGGCTCAATTCAACGCCCACATTACCCACGCCCTAGAAGCAGGCGTCACCAAGGCGTTAAGTGCTTATGCAACGCTTGACTACATCAAAGCCCCTGGAGCGGTGGAACTGCCTTTGCTTGCCCAAAAAGCCTTCGATGCTGACGTGGATGCCGTCATCTGCCTTGGATGCGTCATTCGTGGCGATACCACGCATTACGATTATGTGTGCAACATGGCATCGCAAGGCATTTTAGAGGTGAGCTTGAAATACGGCAAGCCTGTGATGTTCGGCGTCTTGACCTGCGAAAACGAGGCTCAAGCGATCGCTCGTACGTTAGACGATTTAAACAACGTGGATGAATCTGTGCTAGCCAAGCTCAAGGGCTTGGTTCCTGTGGGAAATAAGGGTCGTGAAGCGAGCGAAGCGGTTTTAGAAACGCTGTATGCGATTCATCAATTGAGCGAGCCTTCCCATGAATAAGGACGCCGTTGTTTCGACGAATATGTCGGATGCATTGGCGATTAGCTCGTCGTTTTAGGGAGAGCTTTTTGGTGTCATCGAGGGTCTGTGATTGTGCAATCTTGTGCTAAAATCAGTAGGTGGGCAGCTGAAATCGAGGAGAAAAAACAATGAGTACACGAACAAAAACGAAGTGTCCTTTGACAGGGTTAGAGGCAATTAAAGAGAGTCCAGGTTCTCGGCTTTGTTACCATATACCCACACTAAATAATGTCTATACTGGTATTGATTACTTCTCCTACAGTATTGGTTACAAATGGACAGATCTACCTGAATTATTAAATTCTTCTCAAAAAGGTAAGCTTTTTCAATGGGTTGTTCGAGAACTTAGGAACAAAGAGCCTAAAGCATCCAAAACAATACTTATTCCAGAAGACTATTTAGATACTAAATATACAGGAACAGATTCGCCTTTAAATCAAAAAATAACACCTACTCAAAAATTAGAATGGTTGTTAGAATACGTCTACCATGATATGGAAGACTTAGGAACAGAAAAATCTATCACTAATGCTGAACTGTTACCTGTTTTGGCTACTGTTGATGGTAAGGAAGTACAAAAATTATTGAACATTTTACGAAAGCGAAACTTAATCTCAATTGATTATAATAAAAGCACACCTTTACCTGAAAATGAACAACCTTATAACTCACCTTATGAAGATTTTGTTGTAATAGGTCTAGTCCACTACGGTAAAGAAGATCCTAATCATATCAATCATTGTGAAGTAACGCTTGAAGGGTTTGAGGCGTATAAAGCTTTAAAGGCAGTGAAAACGGACTCTGATTTTGGCTTCATGGCGTTAAAGTTTGGGACTAAAGAAAAACCTTCCTCTGCGGATGAAAACTATAAAAAATACTGGAAACCAATGGTTGAAAAAGAGTTTTGTCCACTTCATGCTCTATATGAAGAAGAAAAAAGTGAAGCAGGTAATATTAATAATATTATGGAAGCCCAAATCCGAAAATGTAAGTTTTTAATTGCGGACGTTACACCACCTGAAGATACAGACACTCCAAATCCAAACGTGATGTGGGAAGCAGGTTTTGCTGAAGGATTAAATAAGCCCGTTTTTTATGTGTGTGATAAAAATAATACCCCTAAAAAACGTGTCTTCGATATTGATCACCATAATACACTTTACTATGACAGCAATAATGAAGAGCAAATGAAGGAAGATTGTAAAAGGCTAAAAGCAACCATTTTTAATACACTCGCCAAAGAAGATCAATTAAACTTAAAACAACGCAGTAAAATGTTTGGCGTATAATAAGGGATGCTAAAGTCCTGTCCCCTCTCCTTGAGGAGAGGGCTAGGGAGAGGGGGGGATGTTCAAAACCAGTGTTTACATCTACTCCCCACCCCAACCCTCCCCTTTAAGGGGAGGGAGTAAGACGCAAACCCCCCAAGCCAAAAGGTGACGCCATGCCTGCTCTGCACGATGCCCCCCCCACCCAGCGATACATCTGCCTTGAAGACGTGCAAACGCACAACCTCAAGGGCTTTTCGCTGAACATTCCCAAGCACCAGCTCGTGGTGTTTACAGGCATTTCAGGCAGTGGTAAAAGTAGCCTCGTTTTTGACACGCTCTACAGCGAAGCCCAACGTCGCTACATGAACACCCTCAGCGATTATGCCCAACAGTTCATGGGCAAGCAAGAAAAAGCGCCTGTTCGTAAGCTCACAGGGCTTTCGCCTGCCATTGCCATTGAACAAAAAACGACGCTCTACTCGCCTCGCTCCACCGTCGGCACGGTCACCAACATCATGGATTACCTGCGTGTGTTATTTGCCAAAGCAGGGCGTGCGTACTGCCCCCAATGTGGGGCAAACGTCCAACCGCAACGGCTTCCGCAAATGTTGGAACGCATCAAAAAACTGCCCGAAGCCAGTCGCATTCAGATTCTAAGCCCGCTGATTCGTGGACGCAAAGGCGATTACGGTGCCTTGTTTGAACAGTTGCGAAAAGAAGGCTTTGCTCGTGCTTATGTCGACGGTAAAATGCTCGACTTGGACGAATTGCCCGACAATTTCAAGCTCGAACGCTATAAGGTGCATCACATTGATGCCGTGGTCGACCGCATCGTCATGCGTCATAATAAGGATGCCACCCTGCATCGTTTGGAACAAGCCTTGTCTAAAGCCGTGCAACGCTCGGGGGGCTACATGCGTTTGTTGAGCCAAGAACCGCATCAGGACTCCGAAAAAGAAACGCTCATGTCCACCTTTATGGCGTGTCATGCCTGCGATTTAGACTTTGGCGAAATGGCACCTCGTTTGTTTAGCTTTAATTCGCCGTATGGGGCGTGCGTGACCTGTAAAGGCACGGGGCATCAGTTGCACATCGACGAAAAAACGCTTATTAAGGACGACTCGTTGAGCTTGAAAGACGGTGCCATGCCAGCGTTGGCGTATCTGTTGTGGGGCAAGCATAAGCGTGTGTTGAGCGCGTTTGAAAAGTATCTGCACTTGCCTGTGTCGAAGCCGTGGAAGTCTTGGAAAAAAGACGAAAAGCACCTATTCTTTTACGGACGTGAAAAAGAATCCCACAAGCTCGCCCCTGTGACTGAAATCGATTATGAAGATAGTCCTGAAGATTGGGAAAGCTTTTTTGAAAACTTTGAAGGCATTTTGCCGTTACTGCGTTTAAAGGCGAATACAGGCGGTTTAACCAGTCAAGCCTATTTCCGCCAATTTACGTTGCAGGACGACTGCCCCGACTGCGACGGACATCGGCTCAAGCCGTTTTCGCTCGCTGTTCGCTTGGGAGACACGCTCACATGGAAAGACTTGAGTGCGATGAGCCTAAGCGATGCCTATGATGCCCTCGTGAATCTCACGCACGAACTCACGCCGACCGAAGCCTTGATCGCTCAAGTGCCGATGAAAGAGGTGTTGGCTCGCTTGCAATTTTTGAAAAACGTGGGCGTGACCTATCTCACACTAGGTCGTCAAGCCTCGACGCTTTCAGGGGGTGAAGCCCAACGCATCCGCTTGGCTAGCCAACTCGGGAGCGGTCTTTCAGGCGTGATGTATGTGCTGGATGAACCGTCTATTGGCTTGCACGCCCATAACAATCAACAGCTGATTAACACGCTCAAGGAATTACGAGACAAGGGCAATACCGTGCTTGTGGTGGAACATGACGAAGAACTCATCCGCCAAGCCGATTATGCCGTGGACATCGGACCTAACGCAGGCATCCACGGAGGCGAACTCGTTTTTGCAGGACTCCCAAGCGAACTCGAAGCACAGGTGGATTCGATTACAGGCGACTATTTGGCAGGGCGTCGGCGTATTGAGATGAATCACACGAAGAAGCTCCCTAAAGCCGAAAAGACCTTGCAACTCAAGGGATGCACGCATCATAACTTGCAGAATCTGAACATTACGCTTCCCCTTGGCAAAATGGTGACGGTGACTGGCATGAGCGGATCGGGCAAAAGCACGCTGTTGTTTGATTGCTTGTTGCCTTATGTGGAGCAGTACATTCAAGCGGTGACGGGGGCTTACGGTCGCAAAAAAGATATTCCGCTGAAGGATTTGAAGCTCACGATGCCCAAGGGTGTTAAGGCGATTGACGGCATCGAGCAGATTGACAAGCTCGTGGTGGTGGATCAATCGCCGATTGGTCGCAGCAGCCGTAGCAATCCAGCGACCTATACAGGCATTTTTGATGCCATTCGCAATTTGTATGCCAATACGTTGGAAGCCAAGGCTCAAGGCTTAACGGCGTCTCACTTTAGTTTTAACGTCAAGGGCGGACGCTGTGAAGATTGCAAGGGGGCTGGCAAAACCACGCTTTCTGTGGGCATGTTGCCTGATGCTGAAATGCTCTGCCAAACCTGCGACGGCAAGCGTTTCAAACCCGAAATCTTGCGAGTGCGTTACAAGGGCAAGAACATCTACGAGTTGCTGGAAACGTCGATTGAAGACGGCATCACGATATTTGAGAGCCATCCGACGTTGGGGCAACATTTGCAATTGTTGTGCGATGTGGGCTTGGGGTATCTCGCCTTGGGGCAGGGGGCTCCGTTGCTTTCGGGGGGGGAAGCCCAGCGTCTGAAGTTGGCAACCGACTTGATGCGGAAGCCTTCGGGGCATACGCTGTATATTTTCGATGAGCCTTCGATTGGCTTGCATTGGCATGATTTACATTTGTTTATTGATGTGGTGAAACGCTTGGTGGACAAGGGGCATACGGTGTTGACAATTGAGCATCAACTAGATTATATTGCGGCGAGCGATTGGGTCATTGATTTAGGTCCTGAAGGGGGCGACAACGGCGGACGCTTGCTGGCTCAAGGCACGCCGATGCAGGTGGCATCGGTGGGGGAAAGCCTCACGGGGCATTACTTGCATGAGCATTTAAATCGAGAAACCCTATATTAGTCACGATACAGCACACCAGGCTTTTGCAGAAAACTTTCTATAATAACTTCTTCACATTCGGATCCAACTCATCTCGCAAGGCATCGCCAAGCAAATTGTAGCTCCACACTGCTAGAAAAATAAAGACCGCTGGTGCCAACATCCACGGATGCTCTAGTAGGTTAGACAACTCTTGTGCTTCCTTCAACATATTGCCCCAACTCGCATCGGGTTGTTGAATGCCCAAGCCCAAAAAGCTCAAGCCTGATTCCGCCAAAATATACCCCGGTACGCCCAAGGTCAAAGACACCACCACATAAGACGCCGTTTGTGGCAAAATATGCTTGAAAATCAAACGGGGCAGACTGGCTCCCATACAACGGGCGGCATCGACAAAGGCGTTTTGCTTGATGTTTAAGACCAAGCCTCGAATAACTCGAGCCAGCCCCGTCCAACCGATGCTTGCCATTAACATAGACACCAAAACAAATCGCACGCCACTGCTTAGGCTAGCAGGCAATAAAGCCGCCAAGCTCACCAACAGGAAAATCGAGGGGATCGACATCAAAACTTCTGTTAGTCGCATTAAGACATTGTCCACCCAGCCCCCTAAGTAGCCTGACAACGCCCCAATGCTTAAGCCCAAGGGCAAAGATACCAAAAGGCTACAAAAGCCAATAAACAAAGAAATCTGCCCAGCATGTAAGAGCCTTGAAAAATTATCCCGACCGTTCACATCACGCCCCAAAAAGCTTAGGCTGGCAGGGGCATCCACGCCGAGTAAATGCCAATCGCTTTTAATAAAGCCCAGCATCGTATAAGACTCGCCCTTGACCCCTAGTTTTAAAGGGTAGGTTTTGCTCAATTCGGGTTCATAGGTAAAACGTAAGTTTTTCGTATCAAAGACTCGTTTATAGTGAAAAACATAGGGAGCGACCCACGCCCCTTGCGTGCTTCGCCATTGAATCGGGGTCGGCGGTAAATAGGACTGCGTTTCTCTCACGCTGTTAGGGGCATAAGGGGTTAAAACTCCTGCGAATACCACGGCACCATAAAGCACACTAAGCATCGCCAACGCCCAAAGCTTTGGGGGGACTTTCTTTCGTATTTTAGAGGCAGACGTAGTCAAGGGGTCTTCCTTATTACAGAACAATACTAGTATAACCGCTTTAACGCTTTCGGTGTAAAATAATGTTATGAATACTGAACGCTTGCCTCAAGAAAATAAAATGCCTCTGACTTGGACGCTCAAGGATGCCTTGGCAAGCCTTTTCGTCAAAGCGTTAAGCTTGGCGATTCGCTTAAGTGGCAAGGGTTCCGCCACAAGCTTACCAGGTAAGCTTGTGTTAAGGTGGCATCCGCAATTGTTAAACGCTTTAGGCAAAAAGCTTCCCCCCATTCGTATTATGATGACTGGCACCAACGGCAAAACCACGACCGCCACCTTTTTACGAGACATCTTTGAAGCCAATCATAATGCCTGCTTGCTTAATGAAAAAGGGGCTAACTTGGTCTATGGCATCACCACCAGCTTGGCACAAGCCGTCGGGTGGAACGGTGCTTATCACGCCCAAGTAGCGGTGCTAGAAACCGACGAAGCCACCGTCGGCAAAGTCGCCCCAGCCGTGATACCTTCCGACCTCGTGGTGATGAACCTCTTTCGAGACCAGCTGGATCGCTATGGGGAATTGTCAACCACAGCGGCCTTTATCGAAGAAGGCATTCCTTTTACCACAGGCACGATCTTTCTCAATGCGGATGATCCCATGCTCGTGGGTATGGGACGAAACGCCGAAAAACAGGGGCTTGACGTCTTTTATTTTGGTTTAAATGTAAGTCGTGATGCAGGGGAAGAAACAACAACAGGCTTAGCAAAAATAGTACCGCATCCGAAGGAAGTGGCAAACTGCCCTGAATGCGGGCAGGCGGTTTTGTACCGTAGCCGAAGTTTTGCTCACTTAGGCGACTGGTTTTGTGAAGGCTGTGGCTTCAAACGCCCTGATTTAGACGCCAGCATCACGCCTTTAAACGTAGAAGCCAATGGCTGGCACTTGCGTTTGGATCACCTTGTGCTAGGGCAGGGCATCCTATTGAAAAGCCCGTTATTGGGGCTGTATAACGCCTATAACGTCTTAGCAGGAGCATCCGTGGCAGGGTATTATCACACGCCTGTCACCGCCATTCAACAAGCATTGAATACACATCAAGCCATGTTTGGCAGGGCGGAAAAGCGTTTGATTGAAGGCAAACCCGTTCAAATTATGTTGATTAAAAACCCCGCAGGTGCCTCTGAAGTCATTAAAACGGTATGTAACGATACGCAAGCACACATTTTGATTGCTTTAAATGATTCTTATGCCGACGGCGAAGATGTGTCGTGGATTTGGGATGCTGATTTTGAGCAATTACTGACCACGCATCCGAATGCGGAACGCTACACCGTGAGTGGTAAACGAGCGTATGATTTGGCGAACCGTCTGCAACATGCGAGTTTGAACACGGATTGGCATCCGCAGGTGGAAGCGTCTTTAGAAAACGCCTTACATTTGGCGTTAGCAGGCGTGAAAGACGGTGAAACGCTGTACATTTTACCGACCTACACCGCTTTACTAGAGCTTCCAACTGTGCATTAGTATCCGTTTATTTTGTAACGATATGTTTCAAGTTGGCAATTTTGTAACAGTCCCTTCTTTTATTAACGTATGTTTCTGGGGAGAAACGAATGTTTTATATAGTATTTTAAATAATTAACCAACATTAGCTAGGGTTGTTTGGAAGTACTGAGCAATAGCTTCTTGTAAGAACATACCCCCTTGTACTAAGGTCGTTAAATGCCATTTTAATACCGCCCACCAGCCCTCAATCGGGTTTAAATCAGGGCTATACGGTGGCAAAAACAACAATTCACAACC
>CANGYO010000028.1 GCA_947458095.1 Vampirovibrionales bacterium
CAGGGAAGACTTTGGGTCATTTCTTCAAGGAATCGGTGTTGGGGGCAGGCATCTTGGAGCAGGTAGTCGGCGAAGTGCATAAGAACGTCCTCAAAACAATGTTATGCTCTTATTTTACCAAAAACAACCGACTTTCTCTGTACCTTCTTAACACTTAAAGAGTTGGTGGTTTTAAATTTTTGTAATGGCTTAACGTATAGTACTTTACCAGATGATGTTCAGATTACCTTTGATACAAGCCGTTTAGATGCCGTTTTTCTAGAAAAAGGTTCAAGCGAAGAAGCAAAATATGAATTATTTGTAAGGCTGAACACCTATGGTCAACGTCTTGAACGCCAACAGGTTCGAGACTGCTATATAATAGCTTCTGAAAATGGTACAGGTTATTTTAAGAACGTAATAGAAAAACTTTCAAAATTGAACGAATTTAAAAAAAGTCTAACTTTGTCTGAAAAAAAGATAAAGGCATCTTTTGCAAATGAATTAGTGATTAGATTCTTAACAATGGCAAACCCTCAATACCAAGATTCCCTTTCTAGAACGAGTAGTGTTTTGATACATGATTGGCTAGATAGAAAAATTTTAGAAAAAGTGAAAGGGGATTCTGATGACATTAAAAATATTGATATAAACGTTTTCACAAAAACATTTGAAATACTCTCTCAATTAGAAGGTGATGCACTTTGCAGATTTGATGTTATAAAAGATAAGTTTATTGGAAATACAACGCTAAAAGCGTTTGAATTTGTCGCCATTGGGTTGGGTTATAATGTTTATAAAGCTGAAGAAGAAGGGCGTGAATACAATTTGACAAAAGAAGAACTAACAAACAAAATAAAAGCTATTTGGGAGAGTGCCGTAGAACTTGAAGATTATAAAGGCTACGATCGAACCTATAAACAAATAAAAAAAGGATGTGACACTTTTAGGATTGATACATAATGTCAATATTCCTTGATAAAAGATTAAAAAAAATCAGAAAAAAATATGGAACACAGTTCGAAGAATTGGAAAAGTGCTTTGTTCAGAGCGATTCAATATCGTTTGAAGTTGATTTCGAAAAATTAGAAGCGTCTTTTGATCAAAAAAAGTCGGATCCTGTAAGTGTTCAAGAGTATTCAGTAATTACTCTTGCTGCTCACTATGTTGTATTAGTTTCTTTTTTAGAAGCCTTATTTGATGAAGTTATAGAATGGTTAGTTGAGGCTTACGACCGTGAAGGGGAATGTTTAGATTTTACCTCTAAAATAAAGCCCTTCATTAGTTGGGAATATGGACATAATTCTAAGGATGACAAAACAAAATGGAAGAAAAAATTCAGGGATCTATTTAAACCAACTAGCACACAGAAAGAAAAAGTTCTACATAGGCTGGGACTTGTTTTAGATTTAAAATTGGTTACTATATTGGAACAAGTTTTTGATGATTTACTCAAAAAGAGACATAAAGTTGCTCATGGTTCAATTTATCGTGTCTCAATTATGGATGTAAACCTAAAAAAAGAATACAACCTGAAAGATTTAAAAGCACAAGAGAAACATATAAAGATCATTATGAATGATCTACTGGATTCCTGTGAAAGACTTATCAAAACCAACAATAACAAAACCACTCCCCAAGCATAAATGCAAAAGGAATGAGCTGTAAAAAAAACCACCCTACAACTGGACGAGCTGGCACCAGTCGCTGTATTGAGGCACTTGGTTTCGCACGACCTGAAAATACAAGTCTTGTATTTTCTTCGACAACACCCCAACTTCACCTGTGCCAATCGGGCGATGATCCACCTGCGTGACCCCCACCCCATGGATGCGAGGGGTCACCTAATATAGTTGACAAATAGAAGCGTTTGCTTCATACTAGAATGCAAAGGATGTCTATGAACTACGTCGTTTATCTTTCCAAAAACGTTGAAAAGCAACTCAAAAAAGTCCCCCTCCACATCAAAGGGCAACTCAAGGGCTGGATTGAAACCGTTCAACAATTTGGCATGCCATACGCACGCATCCTGAAATCTTTGCATGACGAACCGTTGCAAGGCAAACGCAAAGGGCAACGCTCCATAAGGCTCAACAAACAATGGCGAGTCATTTACAGCGAACACCCCACCACGCACGAAATTGAAATACACCTACTGGAGCTAACACCACATGACTACCGAATTCATTAAATGGGACGATTCTGAAACCAAGGCATCGCTAGAAGGCTTGCCACAACTCGGCTTAGCCATGCAAAGCTGGCGAAAATGCCAAAGCATTAGCCAAACCGATTTAGCCAAACGCTTGGGTATTTCTAAACAATTATTGTCTCGTTATGAAAAGGGGCATCAGTTGCCAAGCCTGCAAAAAACCCTCGAATTGGCTCAATTGCTCGATGCCCCCGTCGCCTTATGGATCCAATATCGCTTGGATGATGAAATCAAAGCCCTCGGCTTAGATGCCGAAATTAGCGTGACCTTCAAGCACGCCAGCTAGGATGCTCCCCCCTATGACCCCCACCACATGGATCGATCAGCTTTTGGAAGGCACGCCCAGCGTCTACAATGTGGGCATGGGGCAGGGCTTGCTCGACTACGTCCAGCAAAACATCCAACTGAATCCCGAACAAGCCGATGCCTGCTTCACCCCCCTACATCAACCCTTGCAAGTCTTGGCAGGGGCAGGCACGGGCAAAACCATGCTCATCACCGCGCGCTACCTCACGCTGTTGCATGAACTGCTGCACACGCAAACGCCCCAAGCCGAAAGCCGCATCTTGGTGATGACCTTCACCAAAAAAGCCGCTGGTGAAATGAAGGAACGCATTCATCACCACCTGAAACAAGCGGGCTATACAGGGGCGTTGCCTGATGAAAACATCACCACCTTTAATAGTTTTGGCCAAGGCTTTCTCATGCGTCACGCCCAAGAGGCTGGCCTCAAAGACGGCGTTTCCGTGCTGGATGACGTGGATCAAGCCAGCCTCAAAACAGCGATCAACCAACGCATCCTCAAAGGCAAGGCGAATAATCTACAAAGCACGCTGGAGCGTTACGGTTTATTTCCTGTCCCCTCCCCTTTAAGGGGAGGGCTAGGGAGGGGAGTAGATGCCCCAAAGGGAGAAGATGAACAAGGGGGTATCGCCAAAGACGTGCTTGCCCCTGCCAAGCTCGCCGAATGGGGCTTGAAAAAAGACCCCGATGCCTTCCTCGACACCGTGTGGGAGGTCATCCAAAAAGCGAAAAGCTACGGGCTGGATCCGCAAGATTTTAGAGCTTTGGCACGCCAGCAATGCCTCGCCTTTAGCGAAACGGTAAAAACCCTCCCCACCACAGAAGTCCGCACGATTGACGAGCTTTACACGTCGTGGGCAAGGCATTTAAAGACCCTTAGCACCCCTGCATGGGAAGCGGGTCTGCATCCCTTGGGCGATTGGAAGGACGACAAAGACGCCTATAAGGCATTGCTGGATCCTGCCGTGTTTAAGGCTCACCCCGCAATACAAATCAGCCGTATGCCTAAGATTGACGGCGTTTTACCGCCTGATGGCGTCGATTGGCACGCTGTCGATGCCCATACGCAAAGCGAACTCGCTTTTGTGGATGTCATCACCGCCGTCTATGCCTTGTATCAAGAGCGTTTGCTGCTTGACGGCGTGATTGATTATGACGATCAAATCAACCTAACCTTGCACACCTTACAACACAACGCCGCCTTGCGACGCAAGTATCAAGACTGGTTTTCCGCCATTATGGTGGACGAATTTCAAGACACCAACGGCAGTCAATTGGCGTTGCTCAAGTGCTTGATGCGTCACCCTGAAAACGGCTGGCAGGATGTACCGAATCACGGCAATTTGACGGTCGTGGGTGACGTAAAGCAATCGATTTATAGTTTTCGCTTTGCCCAAAAAGAAAATGTATCGCTGATTTTTGAGGGGCTTACGCCGAAGAAGGTGTCACTGGTGCGGAACTATCGGTGCCGAGCAGGCATTCTGCATGTGGCGAATCAAGTGGCGGATCACACCGCTGAAACGCCAGCGATGCGAGACCCTCACTTGGAAGTCTTTAAAGCCTCTGATAGTAAGCATCCTACGGAAGCGACGGCGTATTATTTTGGTACGCAATCCGACGGTAAAAAGTGGGACGGCTCCTCGGCTTGGCGTTTTGAATGTGCGAGTCAAACCCTTGTGCAGGGTTTGATTCAGGACTATCTTTCGCATCAGGCTAACAACTCCGAAACGCCGTTTTTATGGAAGTCGCATTGCATTTTAGGGCGAAGCCACGCCCAACTACAAAGCGTCGCTAATTTGTTGGATGCTAAAAACATTCCCTTTGTCATGGAACGAGACGGTGCGATGTTCGCCCACCCCTTGATTCAGCAGGCGTGGGCCTTTTTAGAAGCGGTCAAAGACCCTAGCAACCCGATGTGGATCGTGAAATTGTTGTCGCCCTTTGTGGCTCCCTTGCGGTTGCTCCATGCTGTTCAGGCGGTGGATGCCTCTATCCCCTCCCCTTTAAGGGGAGGGTTAGGGAGGGGAGTAGATGTTAGCAACCCAACGAAAAATCCCCCCCTCTCCCCAGCCCTCTCCTCAAGGAGAGGGAGTGAAAGCTTTAGTGTCGACAAGCTCTTAGACGCCCTCGCTCAACAGGACGGCATCACGGCTCACACGATGCAAACGCTCACGACGTTGCTTCACGCCGTGCTTCAAACGCATCAACACCACGCCTTTGAAGCCCCTCAAACGCTACTCGCTCAATTCGCCGATGCCTTGCTCGCTAGCCAGCCTCCGTCAAAGCATCCAGCGAAGGAACGGTCGTTACTGCTAGCGTTTGGCGATTTGTGCCAGCGTCATTATGAACGTTTGGGCAAGCGATACAGTGTGGCGGAACTGATGAAGGGCTTGGAAAAAGACAAGGCGAATCCGCAATTTAAGCTACCGCTCCAACATATTCGATCCGCTCGTGGGGTGAATGCCGTGCGTTTGATGACCTTTCATGCGTCCAAAGGCTTGGAGTTTCCGCATGTGCATGTCTTGTGGTTTGGCAAAACCCCGTCGAATCAAGCAGGTATGAGCTTTGATCCGCAATTTAAGCCCAAGGCAGGCGTGGGATTCATCCTACATAAAACGCTCGAAGAGGATGTGGACACGCTGAAATACAGTCTTTACAAGTCTTTGTGGCGTAACCCCCGAGACGACTTTGAAAGTCGCCGTTTGCTCTATGTGGCGTTGACTCGTGCCGAAAAAAGCGTGCATTTTTATTGCGATGCCCAAAAGCTCGCCAAAGATCCGTGGCTCAAACTAGAAACGAATCCGCAAAAGCCAGAGCAGGTGCAGGTTTTTGAAGAAAATGAGGACGAAGCAACCTTTACTACTTTTTACGAAGCCTTTAAAAACGCCCCTATTTTACCGAATCCGCAGGATACGACAGACTTAACAGGAGTAGAACTGCCTCGATTGTCGCCACGATTAAAAGCAAAGTTCGATGCTTTTAAAGCCTCGCAAGAAGCGGTATCGATCGTGAGCTTTTCGGGTTTGCAGGAGCTTGAAAAATGCCCCCTAAAATACTGGTTTCAACAGATCCGCCGCTTGCCAGTGCCGAAGGAAGCGGAAACGCTTGAGAGCCTCACTCCCTTTGAACGCGCCCCCCTACGAGGCAAAACGGTGCATCGCCTGATTGAAACCTATTACCGATACGCTAGCATCAGCGAAAAAGCGGTCTTGAACGAACGGCTCGACACGGTGATGCGTCAGAGTTTGGGGCATTTGAGCGAGGGGGATCACGCCCTCATTCAAGCTGAAGTCTCACAAATGTACGACGGCTTCTTAAAAAGCGAGTTCACCTTAGAAGGCCTAGAGGCTCAAGGCTACACGGTTTTAGCCCCTGAACAATCGGTACGCTTTAAGCTTTTGCCTAGCGTAACGGGGGGACGTTTGCCCCACATAGTCAAGGGGCAGGTGGATGCGATTTTGTATCACAAGGCGACCGACAGCTACGGTTTGATTGATTTTAAGACGAATATCACGCTGAAAGAGGACGCCAAGGCTCGTTATTATGAGCAAATGGCGTTGTATCGCTTGGGTTTGCAGTTGAACAATCCGCATGTGCAGGTGGATGCCAGCCGTTGTGCCTTGGTACATTTGACGCAAGACGGCACAGCAAAAGCCCATCCCTTGCCTGAAACGTATCATTCCCACGAAGCTCTTACATTGACGCCGTGGCTGAAAAATCAGCTACATCAGCTGGAAGACTTGCTTGCAACCCCTGAAAACGAACCGAAGGTATCGAAGCATCCGCCGTGCGAGCATTGTGCGTTCAAACCCATTTGTTCGCAAGCCGTTTGATAAAAAGGCATGCCCGTATGCTTACATCTCCCTACGTCACCCGTTATAGTACTTTATAGATAAAACACTATACTTGAATCCGCTTTACAAATAATTTGTGCCTGATGCGACTCGAACGCATGACCTTCGGCTTCGGAGGCCGACACTCTATCCAACTGAGCTACAGGCACAGATTGTTTCTTTAGTCTGTTACGTCTACAATATAAGTCTACAATAGACATAACAGAATAACAATTGGAAGCCTTATGCAGATTAAACCGTCTCGTCAGCTGGTTACGCAACCGCACCGCAATGCGTGGTTGGAACTCAACCTCGCCGCCTTGGAACAGAACGTTCGTTGGTGGCGAAAAAACACGCCTGCTCACCAAGCCCTTATGGCGGTGGTCAAAGCCGATGCCTACGGTCACGGTGCCTTAATCGTCACCCCGATTTTAAAAGCCTGTGGCGTCACGCACTTGGGCGTTTCTAATGTGGATGAAGCCTTGCAACTGCGTCAAGGCGGTGTGGAAATCCCGATTTTGGTGCTGGGGGCTACCCCTGAATGGGCGTGGGATCTCGCCAGTTCGCACGATGTTCAGCTCACCGTTTTTAGCCAACGAGACATTGACTGCTTGGCTCAAGTCAAGCATCCCACCGTCGTGCATTTAAAGGTCGACACGGGCATGCACCGCCTAGGAGCCTCCCCTAAACTTGCCTTAGATCTACTTCAACAGCTTCAAGCTATGCCTCATGTGACGGTGGAAGGGCTTTTTACGCACCTTGCCAAAGGCGAAGAGGAATCCGCCACGCTTGAGCAATGGCAGGCTTTTGAAGCAGGCGTGCTTCAACATTTGGATAAATTACCCCCTTTGGTGCATTTTGCGAACACGCCAGCAACCCTTGCCCTGCGAGCGTCTTCAAACCCTTTGGCGAAACATTTAATCGACACCTGTAATTTACTGCGTTTGGGCATTGGGCTGTGGGGATACGACACCAACGAAGCGGATTTGCTCCCTGTCATGGGCTTAAAGGCACGTGTGAGTCACTTGCAAACGCTTAACGCTGGTGAAGGCGTGAGTTACGGGCATCGCTTTCACACCACGCAAGACGGATCCGTGATTGCGACCATTCCCTTGGGCTATGCGGACGGCATTCCTCGATGCTTGTCTAATCAGCTGAAGGGGCGTTACATGGGACATTTAGTGCCACAAGTCGGTAATATCACCATGGATCAAATGATGTTTGATTTGACTGACGTGGTGAAATCGGACGCTTTAAAGCGTCCGCCGAAGGTGGGGGATGTTATTACGTTGCTGGAACATGGCGAAGTCGGGCAGTTAGAACGAGATGCAGACGCCCATGGCTTGAGCCTCAATCATTGGGCGAGCCTAACGGCGACGATTCCCTATGAGTTGATGTGTGGCTTGAGAGTCCGTTTGCCTCGCAGTGTGGTGCGGTAAAGACTTTTTCTACAGTAGCTTAAAGCCATATTTTTCAAGTAAAAATTGTTCAATCAAAACACCAGCACTCACCCCTTGAGATTTAGCCTGTTCTTTCAAGAAGGCTTTTGCAGCGGGAAGTAAGCGTGTGTTGAAGCTTTCCCTACCTAAAGGGGGTCTGCCTACTTTGGGCATCGATGCAGGATGCCATTTCCCTGCTTTTAAGTCAGTCAAGGCATCAGGCAACATCTCTTTAAAAATCTGTATGGCTTCTTCCGCCGTTTCGCCAACCCCGACTACATAATCCCAATCAGGGTGCTTGGCAATATAGTCCTCGTCTTCTTTATAGACGATCATTTCTCTTAAAATCGTTTTTTTATTTAGCTTCATAGCCATGTGTCTCCACTAGTTTTAGGAATTGTTTTACATAAAAAGCCTTCACATAGCGTTTGGCTCCTTTTGCATGAGATACCGCAAAGACCATAAGCTTTAGTCCTTCACGCCCTAGTATTTCATGGTGCTTTGTAGTGTGCTGTATTTTACAGCCGTAATCTTTGACGAGTCTTTCAAAATCCTTTTCATTCAAGGGTTTCATGTCAGATCCTTTGAAAACTTTACTCATTTAGTATGACAAATCTCTCACATTCTGTCAATATCTTACGCAGGAAAATAGTTTTTCTTAAAAATCTACACCCTTAGATGATGTTCGATGAGGTTCTTATACGTCACACTATTAAAGTGAACTAACACCGCACGATATAAAGAAAAAAGAGAGAACACTATAGATGATGACCACTTCGCTAAGCGGCGTTGAACAACGTATGCGAGCCATTGAAAGCAAGCTTGGCATTGCTGAGGATGAACTCACTATTACGCCTGCTCCGAATAACGATGTTCCCACCACCGAAACAGGTGCATCGTCCTTTTCAAGCGTGTTAAGCGATGTGATGAAGGACGACAAACCCTCGCCTCCGATTTCTGCAGGCATTAACGCCTTAAAAGGCTCACACCTTGAACCGCTGGTTGAACAATACGCAGGCAAAGCAGGCGTGTCGTCGTCGCTCGTCAAAGCCGTGATTAAAGCCGAGAGTGGAGGCAACCCCCATGCCGTGTCTTCCGCAGGAGCCAAGGGACTTATGCAACTGATGCCTGCGACCGCCAAAGGCTTGGGCGTGAACAATCCCTTGAATCCTGCCGAAAATATCGAAGGGGGAAGTAAATATCTGGGGCAGTTGATGAAGAAGTATCGAGGTAATAAGGAACTGGCGTTAGCAGCCTACAACGCAGGTTCAGGAGCCGTCGCCAAATACGGAGGCATCCCCCCCTACAAAGAAACGCAAAACTACGTCAAAAAAGTATTGAAATACGAAGAACAACTCAAGTAAAAAGAGGCATCTACAATGCTAAGAGGCATCTACACCGCTGCGGCTGGTATGCTCAACACCCAACTCGCCGTGGACACCATGGCAAACAACGTGGCAAACGTCAACACCACAGGCTTTAAGGCTCGATACGTGCAGTACCAAGCCTACCCCGAAATACAGATGTCTCGTATTGACGATGGTGGATCGCAAGAAATCGGCAAGCTCACCACAGGCGTTGAAATTATCGGCACGCCTTTGCACTTTTCTCAAGGGCATTTGCAACCCACAGGCAACGCCTTAGATGTTGCGGTCGACGGCGATGGATTTCTCGTGGTGCAATTACCGAATGGGGAAACGGGCTATACCCGAAACGGAAGCTTGAAATTGAATCAACAAAATGAGTTGACATCTGAAGGACATTATAAGGTTTTGGATGCTGGGGGGAATCCCATTACCGTGCCTGAAAATGCGGGCAAAATTGTCATTCAGGAAGACGGCACATTAAGCACGGAAGCAGGGCAGTCCTTTGGCAAATTACACATGGTTCGCTTTAGCAACCCGAAAGGCTTGCATCAGCTAGGGGATTCTATTTTCAAAGGGGAAAATCCCATCGACGTACAAGCCGCCAAAGGTGGTAGTGGCTTTAGGCAGGGTTATATTGAACGTTCTAACACCAACATTGTGCATGAAATGATTCAAAGTATTACAGGCATGCGGTTGTATGAAGGCTTGCAACGTACCATTAGCACACAAAAAGAAACGCTCGATAAAGCGGTGAATGAGTTTAGGTAGAGACTTTAAAAAAAGACTAGCTTTTTGGGATGCTTGATTTAGAATAACCTTTGTAAATGATTTTCTTGGGATATTTAATAATCAATGACACTACTTAGTCGGGTGAGGGGCGTTTCGTCACGTCCGAAAATGCCTTCTCTTAAAAAAACGTTTCCCACAAATAAAGTATCGAGGGTGTACCCAAATGAGTTTTCTTGGCTTCCTAAGAGGGGTAAACGTACTGAACGCTTACAATTTCCTGAATATACAGTAACAGTTCCTCATGGTCAATCGTTGAAAGCCTCTGTAAAGCTGTTGTTTTTAAGTGATATTCATATGGATGACATTAATAAAAGCTGGCTTGTAGAAGCCTTGCCTCATATTAAACGATTGATTCAAGAACAAAAAATAGATGCCTTAATTTTTGGAGGAGACTACATTTGCCAAGGCGACCAGCATATTCTAGCCCTTCAAGAATGGGTAAGCTCTCTCAATATAGACTTAAAAATAGGGATAATGGGGAATCATGATTATTTAGATGGTGAAAAAGGGGAGAAAATCAAACAAGCTCTGACAGATGCTGGTGTGCATATGTTGGTGAATGGTAGTGGTCTTTTAGACTTGGGAGAGAAAGGAGAACTTGTTGTTCATGGTGTGGATGATCATTTACTAGGAAACCCTAAACTAGGGGATATTTTGGATGCTGTGAAAAAGATGGCTGACAAAACGCATCTAGGCATTATTCACAACCCTAAAGAAGTTGAAAAAAGACCCGATTTACTTGACCAATTTTCTTTAATTTTATCAGGACATACACATGGTGGGCAAGTGGTGGGTATGTTTCATTGGCTTGCCCAGTTGATCATGAAACAACGTTATATCGGGGGGCTTTATGTACATCCAAACAAGAAGGGAAAGCTTCTTGTCGGCAAAGGCATGGGAACAGGAACAATTTTGCTTGATGAACATCATCATCCACGACTCTATGCATTTTTAAAATGGCTAGGCTTTAAAAATGAGAATGGGCTTTCTTTTGCCTTGCCACGCTGGTGGGAAGGCTTTAGCGAAGTGCCAATTATCACACTCGTCCCTGAAGGTCACAGCTGGAACGCTTAGCTCGATACAATCCACGATTTTCAGGCAAGATCCAAAGGCGTATTCAGTACTTTCGCACTTTGTTCTTGACGAAAACGATGCAACTGTTGCTTGAGCGACTCATTCTGATTCGCTAGCATCGCAATGGCAAATAACGCTGCATTTTTGGCACCAGCAACCCCAATCGCAAAAGTCGCCACAGGCACGCCAGCAGGCATTTGCACGATGGAATAGAGGGAATCTAGCCCACTGAGGGCATCAGATTTTATCGGCACGCCCAAGACGGGGACGGTTGTTTGAGCGGCGAGCATACCTGGTAAGTGGGCGGCACCACCAGCCCCTGCGATGATGGCTTGAACGCCTCGCTCTTCGGCATTGCTTGCGACATGAGCCATCCAGTTGGGGGTGCGGTGTGCGGAAACGACGAGGCATTCATGGGGAATACCAAACTCTTTGAGTAGTTCGTGGGCGTGGATCATGGTTGCCCAGTCGCTGTGGCTTCCCATTAGCACGGAAACGATGGGGCTGTTGGGCAGAGCAGGGGTTTTGAGTGAAATGAGATCATGTTCAGGTTGTTTAGATTCAGACATTTTCGTAATTACCTTTGGGTTTGCATAGTGGTTTTACTCCCTCTTCCCTTTGGGAGAGGGTTAGGGTTTCAGGATGCCCATCCACGCTGGTGTTTTCCTCATCCTAGCCTTCTCCCAAAGGGAGAAGGGACAAGACAATTCTATCACACCAACGCAAAAAAGGGAGGGTCAAAAAGCCCTCCCTTTTCGAGATTTAAGAAATTATTAACCGACGGCGTTAATAATACTTTGCATAACTTCACTTTGGGTACGAATAATCTTACTGTTAGCTTCTAAGCCTCGTTGAGCCACAACCAAGTTTGAAAACTCTAACGCCATATCCACGTTAGACGATTCTAAACTCCCTGTTTGAATACGTCCACGCGACCCAGAACCGGGTGTGCCGTAAAAGAATTCTCCAATGTTGGGACCGGGTATATATTGATTGCCTTCTTTGGCGATCAAACCATTTTTGTTCGTAAAAGCAACCGTTTGCAACTGAAGGGTCATCCCTTCCATGGGGTTACCCCCTGTCACATTAGTAGGAATGAGTTGATCCGCACCACTTAACTGTCCTGTTCGGCCTGTGGCTTGGGCGGGGTTGATTGCAGAAAAAGTCCCCCCTTGATTGGTTAAGTGAACCAATTCCATTTTATTGGTGGCACCGTTGGGATTGGCTCGAACGCTGAGACGATCACCATTAGAATAGTTAGCGGTAATGGCACCCATCGCACTTACGTTAAAGGTGGTCATATCGGCATTTTCGTAAACCGTGGTCACCGCAGGAATACTATTAGCGGTAGCGTAAGCAGCAAAAGTGGCATCAAGTGAATTAGACTGACCTAAGGCAGTGGCAATAACATTATTGGATGCATCCAAAAACTTAGCGACCTTAAGTTTCTTCGGTATTTGAATGTTATTGGTATCTACAGGAGAAGAGCCTGAAATCTGGGAGGTTCCGACAAGCCTGTCCCCTGAAGAGGTGACTAAGAAGTTATCGGCATCTAAGCTAAAATTGCCTGCTCGCGTGTAAACAGAAGGCGTCCCAGCGGGGGAAAGACCACTTAAATCTTGACTCACGAAATAGCCTTCTCCACTAATGAGCATATCCGAACTGCGTCCTGTAAATTGGCTACCACCTTGACCATAATTGGTATTGATTTCTGAAAGTGTGGTACCTGAACCTGTTTGCATGGGGTTGTAACCGCCTTGTGTTAAGGTGGGTCTTCCCCCTGCTGTAATGGTACGTAAGAAAGTGGTTTCAAAATTGGCTTTGGAAGACTTAAACGCAGTGGTGTTGACGTTTGAAATGTTGTTTGAAATAACGTCAATCGACGTTTGGTTGGCACGGATCCCTGAAGCGGCGATGTATAAACCTTGTGTCATAGAAGGGTTTCTCTCTTTCTTACCTTAGAAGTAAATCAATTAGTTGGAAGCTCTAAGTTCAGTCACTTGCGACGTTGTAATGACGTCATTATTCACGTAAAGTCCTATGCCGTCTTTACCAAAGGCGACCTTATCGACTCTGCCTGTTTTGGTTTGACCGTCTAGGGTATAAGTAATGTTTTTGCCCACATAATTAGACCCTTGTGTCAGAGCATTGCTTTGTGTCATATTCGCATTGAGCTGTTGTAACTGTTCGATTTGCGTGTACTGCGCTTGTTGCATCATTTGTTGGGTGTTGTCGGCAGGTTCTAGGGGGTTTTGAGACGACAATTGAGCAAGCATCAGTTGGAAGAAGCCTGCTTTGTCGATATTACTGTCGCCTAACTTTTTCTGCCCTGCTTCAAAGTTGGTTCTGTTCGTGTTGTTCTTCAGAACGTTTAGGGTCTTTTGAACATCGGTAATGGTTGGCATGGGGATAAGCTTCCTTCTTTTTCTCTCTTATTTGTAAATAAATCTAAAAAACTACGCTAATACATTGAGTCCTGTACGGTTAAATGTACTAAACACTTGATTCTTGGGGACGTCTGGCACGCTGATGCTTTGTTGCTTGTAGGTTTGATACGACTGACGCAAGGCGTTGAGTTCTTCCAAGCGGGCTTGAGAATCCTGCCCTTCTATGGGGTAAGCCCCTTGCGGGTTCAAGGTACTGAGTTCATCTTGAAACGTTTGACCTTGTTCTTGTCGAGAAGGTTGCTGAAAGCCTCCGTCACGATTAAGGCCGTCTTGAAAGCGAGCTTGCTCGGCATTGTCTTTGTTTTGATCTTTATTACTGTCCGAACTGGCTTGGCTGTTGGCTCCTGCAAGGACGACTTCGATTTTGTCCATTTTTAAGCCCTGTTGTTCTAAGTTACGTTGTAAATCTTGCAACTGCGTCTTTACCTGCTCCACCGCTTCAGGGCGTTCCACCACCAATCGAGCCGACACTTGCCCTTCACCCACTTGCTTAATTTGAATCCGCATATGCCCCAAGTCTTCTGGGTTGAGTTGGATTTGCATGGTTTTATTCGTGCTGTCATACGCCGATTGAATGCCACTGGCGACTTGATTCGTTAAAGGCTGAATGCCTTGAACGCCTTGAGCTGATGTCACCACGCCTTCTAACGGTTTGACAAATGCCGTGTCAGGTACGACACCTTGAACCGTTGTGGGCAAGTCTGAAACAAGGGCGTCTTTGTTGGGGGCTTGCTCGTCTTTAGCGGAGCTGTCTCGTTCTGAAGAGGCGTCTCCTCTTACAATGGAGGCATCTAAAGGGGTTGAGTCTGTTAAGGGGCTAGCTTCAAGCGATGTTTCCGCAGGGTCTTGAATCGTTTTAGAGATATCCCCTGCTTTTAAGCTCGCTTCTAAGGCATTGGCATTTAAAATAAGAGGAGCCTCTTGCACGACTTTTGAAGCATCTAGGTTGAGTAGTGAAGAAGCTTCCGTCGTTTTTTCTTTGACGGCTTCTAAAGCTTTTTGAACAAGGGTGGGATCTAGCTCATCAACAGTCGTAAGTTCCAAATGAGTTTCAGGCTTTTTAAGCACCTCTAAAAGAGGGGTGCTAGTGGTTTCTGCTTCGGTATCGAGTTCAGCAGAACTAAGGTCGACGCTCAGCGTTGGTAAAGGAGGCGTCGTCACATAAGGCATCGCCAGTGCGGCATCTAAGCTTGAAACAAGCTTTGGGTCATCCGTTTTAGAGATCTCTTCGGATGGAGCGTTTTGTGAAGTCGTTTTAGCCACATCTGTTTCAGGTTTAGCCACTTCAGATTTGCTCGATGCGTTTGAATCCTTCGCATCATTTAATTTCTTTGAACCTTGAGGAGCTTCTTGCTTGGCTTGATTCAACGCCGACTTAAAGTCGTTCGTGGTACTATTGTTTTTGGCGTTTACCACAAGGGCTTCGCTATTGGCGGAAGACACGGCATTTAAAAGAAGTTCTGAAGCATGGGCAACGGTACTTATCATTTAAGATCATCCTTTATACAGATTGGCGGAATTGACGTAAACCCATTTCATCCATCTCATGGGCGTCTTGCAAGGCGGCTACTTGTTTCCACACTTGCAACTGTTTGGCTTTTAACTTTTCTAAAGACTTTTCTTTGATTTTGGCATTCACATAAGCGGCTTTGGCGATTTCACAACGTTTTTCTTGATTTAGAATATCTTGGTTAAGTTTGGCTTCATAATTGCGTTGTTCTTGAATGTAAAGCGGAAAGTGCAAGCCGTAATCGTAGCCTTGTGAATCTTGAAAGGAATCGTAGGCATCTTGGATGGACTGTTGTATAGTGGCTTTGACTTGCTGAAGTTTAATCAGTTCAGCTTCTTCCTTTTGAAAGGCTTGCAAGGCTTTGAGGGCTTGGTCTGCACGCAGATCCATTACCTTTTGTAACGCAAACCGATGCGATTTAGGCATACCTTAAAGTTTCTCTCTCTCTCTCTCTCTCTCTACATTGTCATACCAATTAAATGATTAAATAGCGTCTGGCGTCTTCGTTGTCGCTCGGGTTCTCGATGTGCTTATGTACGTCTCTGTACACTTCACACATCTGCGAGTCTAGGCTCCTAGAATCCACCTATACGCTTTTCAATCGTTTAAATGGTATCATCTACATTAAAAACTAGCACAAGTTCCATATCGGTCGTTGGCTTCCTTTAGTGTGACATATTCCACAGGGGGTTTCCTCATCCCATAGGTGTATTTCATTCAAGTAACAAGTGACGCAGGGAACAAAAAATCCCCACGCCGTCGTGAGGATTTTGAGTTTGAAGAGATTTTTTATTAATGTGAACGCTTATTTAGCGACGTCTCCACCGACGAGCGGTAATTCAACAATGGGTAATGCTGGAGCTGAATCGGGAGCAGATCCACCACCTGCCACGACCATACCAAAGCCGTAGAAACCTTGTGGGTCGTAAGGATTTTGTTGCATAAGGTAAGGGTTTTGTTGCATGCCGTAGCCTTGCATAGCGTAAGGATTTGGCTGCATACCGTAGCCACCTTGGCTACCACCCATCATGAATTGAGCAATAGAAGCTTGAAGTTGCATCACCATCATTTTGAGTTGAGCATTTTCTTGCTCTAAAGGGGATTGACCACCGTACTGTCCGTATTGTTGCCCGTAAGGAGCATTGGATCCGTATGGGGTAGCTTGTCCGTAAGGAGCCTTTGAACCATATTGACCATAAGGATCAATACCTTTCAAGTTGCCTTCAACGTCATTAACGCTAGGGGGCAAGCCAAACTGCATACCAGCACCAGCGGTTTTATCTAAGAAATTAATATAAGGTACTATTCTACCGTCAGGCGTTACGGCGTATTGAGGAAAAGCCCCCGCACCGTTCCAGGCTTTGGTAGGGTTGGTGTTATAAGATGTTCCAAACCCTTGTTGGAAGGAACCCCCATAATTCGTACCAGCGGCTTTAAGCTGGTCTTGTATTTCAGTCTTCAAGGCGACAGCACCTTGAGAAGCTGCATCCGCTTTTGCTACAGATGCTAAAAGATCGGTGGTTGAGGCGGTGGCACCTGTAACGGTGGGTAGTGTAAAATATGGATTGACTGACATGTTGTTTAATTGTCCTAATTGTCCCGAAGTAAGAAATGTTTGCTTCGATAGTTTATATAGTTTCTGCGACATAAAACGTTTGCTTGTTTTATCTACTAAAACTATGAAAATATCCCGTGCCTAAAGTATCGGCAGGGGACTGCCAAACTTTAAGTTTTGTTACATTTTTTTACAATTAGGTTTAAATGTTCTGTTTTAGGTCCACTGTCTTAAAGTGACAACGCCCTTCACAGCACCCTTATTTTTTCTTCTAATACCAATTAAACGATTAAATGTCGTGTTGTCTCTTCGTTGTCGCTACGATTTTTTTGTTCTGTTATGTACGTCTCTGTACACGCCCTCACAAAAAATCTAGGCTCCTAGAATAGCCTAACACGCTATTCACTCGTTTAAATGGTATAAACGGTCTTTTTTCCTTTATTAAAGTTTGGCTAATGCGGCGATGAGTGCTGATATATCAGCATCGGAAAGGCTGTCTGAACCACTGTTAACTTTAGGTAAAGCGGGTGCCGATGTCGAAGCATTCCCTTGAAGGCTCGACAAATCAATACCAGCTAAGTCATTGGGTGTAATACCGAATTCTTGCATCAGGGCTTGAATCACGTTAGCGTCTAAATCATTGCCTCCAGACGAATCAAGCCAACTATTTCCACCTGTACCTTGATTTCGCATCGTGGGTGGATAGTTCCTTTGAGGAGCCGCATACATATTAGCTCTCATGGAACCCAATGTAACAGGTCCAGCCCCATTACCCATTGCTGGCATAGCATAGCCACCTTGACCACCTGTCAATTGAGCAATTATGGCTTTAAGTTCTGCATTTTCTTGTGCTAAGGACATACCACCGCCCCCTTGAGCATATCCATAAGGGTCAATCCCTTTTAAGTTGGCTTCAACATCATTAATGCTTGGGGGTAAACCGAAGGACATACCCGCTCCGGCGGTTTTGTCTAAAAAGTTCATGTTCGGTACGACTTGACCACTAGGAGACACCGTGTATTGAGGGAAGGCTCCCGCCCCTTTCCACGCTTGGGTGGGGTTGATATTGAAGGACGTTCCCATGCCTTGCTCAAAAGCTCCGCCGTAGCCTGAACCCGCTGGCAATAGAGGCTGGCTACCATCGACTAAAATTCGATCACCATCTTTAATGGTAAATCCTTTTGCATGGGCTTCTGCAGGGGTCATTTCTAATAACTTCCCCTTCATGTCTTTAATATCAAAGACAAGCCCTTTGGAAAGTTTATCGGCTTGAATGGCTGTTGATTGAATACCACTTGTGGAATTGATGGCGGAGGTAATTCGTTGAAGACCCGCCATTTCTAAGTTTACGTTACCTAACGTATTGTACAAACTTTGCGTGACTGGCGTAATACCTGTGACATTAGGTATTTGAATGTTATTCATTGACATATTGTATTGGTTCTTCCCTGTTTTCCTATTTATCCCGATGAGAGATGGACTTCTGATAGTTATAGTGTTTTAAAGAATTAAGCAGACGTTAGGCTATTCTAGGAGCCTAGATTTTTTTGTGCGGGCGTGTAGACAGACCTACATAACCAAACAAAAAAATCGTAGCGACAACGAAGAGACAACGTATGGTTATTTATTTAAAACACTATAAAATAATTCCCTGACTAAAGTATCGACAACAGGACGGTCAACTTTAAGTTTTGTTACATTTTTTTACAATCAGGTTTAAAGCCTTTAAGAAATGTACAAGCACGCCTCCACCTTCAGCTATAATACCATTTAAACGAGTGAATAGCGACTAGGTGAATTCTAGGAGCCTAGATTTTTTGTGCGGGCGTGTACACAAACGTACATAACCAAACAAAAAAATCGTAGCGACAACGAAGACGCCATACGACATTTAATCGTTTCATTGGTATAAGATCGATTTCTGCGTGTCCCAAAACACCACAGGCTGTGCCGATTTTTCAAGTAAAGATCCTTCTGCCATCACGATCACACCGTTAATGACGGTGAAATTCACCCAACCCTTGACGGTTTTATTGTCGTAAGGACTCCAACCGACTTTGGACTCAATCCACGCATCAGTGATCGTATGTTCAGCGTTTAAGTCGACAATGGTAAAATCGGCGTCATAGCCTAAAGCGATGCGTCCCTTGCCTTTGATGTTGAAAATCCGTGCCGCCCCTGCACTGGTCAAATCCACCAAACGAGCCAAGCTCAAACGTCCGTCATTGTAATGGTTCAACATCAACGGCACCAGCGTCTGTACGCCTGTCAATCCTGCGGGACTTTGGGGATAAGGCAACGCCTTTTCTTCACGGGTATGCGGGGCATGATCGCTTCCGATTACATCCACCACGCCACGATTCACGCCCCACCACAAGCCTTCACGATCCGTCTTACTACGAATGGGAGGATTCATCTGCACCAAGCTTCCCCAACGCTCATAATCTTCGTCGCACAACGTCAAATGCTGAGGCGTCACTTCCACGGTGCAAACATCTTTTTGCGTGGCTAAATAAGGCATTTCATCCGCCGAAGTAATGTGCAAGACGTGAATAGGCCGTTTGGTTTCTCGAGCCAAGCGTGTGATGCGTTTGGTTGCCAACAACGCCGATTCACTATCCCGCCACTGCGGATGCAAGCGTGGGTGCAAGTCCGCTTGAGCGTTCAGCCACGCTTTACGCTCTTCTAGGCGAAAATCGTCTTCGGCGTGAATCGCCATGCGACGCTTGCCGTGGCTCAAGACTCGGCGGATGGTGTCGTCATCTCTGACGAGCAAATTGCCTGTAGATGCCCCCATAAAGAGCTTGACGCCACAGACGCCTTGCATCTGCTCAAGGGTGGGCAGGTTTTCGACGTTGTCCGCCGCCGAACCCACATAGAAGGCGTAGTTGCACCACGCGGTGGCTTTGGCACGATCCAACTTGTATTGCATGGCTTCTGTGGTGGTGGTGCTGGGCTTGGTATTGGGCATTTCAAAAACGGTCGTGACCCCGCCAGCGACGGCACCACGAGTGCCTGATTCGAGGTTTTCTTTGTGGTCTAAGCCAGGTTCTCTAAAATGCACTTGGCTGTCGATAACGCCAGGTAAGGTCGTTAAGCCTTTGCCAGCGATGCGTTTGTGAGCCCCCCAGTTTTTAAGGGACGGCTCAATAGCGACAATTTTACCGTCTAAGACACCCACGTCGACCTGTTCGAGTCGGTTGGGGGTGAAGACTTGGCTGTCTTCAATAATGAGATCTAGGGCTTGGGCGTTAAGGGCGTGTGGATTCGTAAACATGGGGGAGCG
>CANGYO010000029.1 GCA_947458095.1 Vampirovibrionales bacterium
CCAGGGAAGACTTTGGGTCATTTCTTCAAGGAATCGGTGTTGGGGGCAGGCATCTTGGAGCAGGTAGTCGGCGAAGTGCATAAGAACGTCCTCAAAACAATGTTATGCTCTTATTTTACCAAAAACAACCGACTTTCTCTGTACCTTCAGAAATACATCTATGCTTCAGAAGCTCAGCCTATTCGCCAGTGGGAATGTGAAAGCGTCTGCCAGACTGGCGACACGCCTTTTAAAAATCCTGACAAATTTAAAGAACTCAAATAAGATCTAGGCGTTAAAATACCCTATTTCATGTATAATAGACTCGTATTCTAAACTTATGTGTAAAGTCTGTAAACTCCATGAACTTGCAACCTGAAATAATTGAAAGCCCTGAAGAAAATGTCGTTTTGTTTCCGCAAACACGACGCTTCCTGAGCTGGTGCTTGGAGCCTCTTAGAGGCATCCTCGAAACGGTCGGTTTTGCGACTATCGACGGCAAGCGGATGCTTCACTTCATGGGAAAAGGACATTGGGGCATGCGTCACATTTTCGATCGCCTCGCCTTTGTGGGGCTTGACACCATGCCCATGGCATTATTACTCACAGGCACGCTCGGTTCCGTGCTTTCCATGCAAGTGGCACCTGATATGGCAGAGCAAGGCGGTTCCGCTTTTGTGGGGGGACTCGTGGCGGTGGCAATGGTGCGTGAACTCGGGCCCGTGATGACAGGCTTTGCCGTCATTGCGATGGCAGGTTCTGCCTTTGCCGCAGAAATCACCGTGATGAAAAGCAATAACCAGCTCGATGCCTTGAAAGTCTTACATGTAGACGGCGTGCGTTACTTGATGATTCCTCGTGTGATTGCCACCATGATCGCCCTACCCTTTTTAACGTTAATTGGCACGACGCTGGGCATCTTAGGGGGGATGTACACGGCACACATGATTGCAGGTATTCCTTTTACGGCATACTTGGATTCCGTGCGTACCTTTATTGAAATGCGAGACATTGGCGTGATGTTTATTAAATCGCTTATTTTTGCAGGCATGATTGGCTTATTGTGCTGTAGCGTAGGCTTTACGTCTAGTCGAGCGAGTAATGAATCCGCCAAATCGGTCACCAAAGCCGTCGTGTGGAGCTTTATCACCATGGCGTTCTTGGATTATCTCATTACAACACTTTTTTATTAGGGGCTGTCTGCAAAAAGTCTGTAACAATTTATGCAAAACGTCTTTACGCCCCTTTTTTAAGGTATAATAGGACCATCCCCTCCCTGCAATCTACACAATAAAAAGGACAACCCCTCCCATGATGGCAAAAAATAGCACCCCTGTTGAAGCCGCCGTTGATTTAAGCGGTGCCGATTATGAAGCACGCAAGCAAGCTTTGGCGTTTACCTTAGACAAAATCGAAAAAGATTTCGGTAAAGGCTCTATTATGCGATTGGGCGAGCGTCCCAATGTAAACATTGACGTCATCCCCACAGGAGCCTTGTCTTTAGACTTGGCACTTGGGGTGGGCGGTATCCCTCGTGGACGCATCGTGGAAATCTACGGACCAGAATCCAGCGGAAAAACCACGTTGACCTTGAACTTGATCGCTCAAGCCCAAAAAAAAGGAGGCATTGCCGCCTTTGTGGATGCTGAACATGCTTTAGATCCTATTTACGCCAAAAAATTGGGCGTCAATATCGATGAACTCCTTATTTCCCAACCCGATACAGGCGAGCAAGCCCTAGAAATCACCGAGCAATTGGTGCGTTCAGGTGCGATCGATGTGGTGGTCGTGGATTCCGTGGCAGCGTTGGTGCCGAAGGCTGAAATTGAAGGCGATATGGGCGATGCTCACATGGGTTTACAAGCCCGTTTGATGTCTCAAGCCTTGCGTAAATTAACAGCCGTTGTGGGGAAAACACGCACCACGGTTATTTTTATTAACCAGTTGCGTCAAAAAATCGGCGTTTACATGGGCAATCCTGAAACCACCACAGGTGGTAATGCCTTGAAGTTTTACTGTTCCTTGCGTATGGATATTCGACGCATTGAAATCTTGAAAAAAGACGGCGTCGAATATGGCAACCGTGTGAAATGTAAGATCGTCAAGAACAAGGTGGCTCCGCCGTTTCGCATTGCTGAATTTGATATTTTGTACGGCAAAGGTATTAGCGTGGAAGGTTCTGTGATTGATGTCGCCACTGAAATGGGCATTGTCAAAAAATCAGGCACCTGGTTCAGTTACGGGGAAACCCGTTTGGGGCAAGGTCGTGAAAAGGCTCGGGACTTCATTATTGAAAACCCCGCCATGATGGCGGAAATTGATCAAAAGGTGCGTGAACGCATCCAAGCCGATCGTAACGCCCTAGATGCCGTTGATGTCATCGGTGGATCAGCCGTCGGCGATGTGGACATCGCTGAATCTGACCTGTTGCCTTTAGGCTAAATTATGGATAGCTCTGCTTCAAAAGCGATTGTAGAAAATCTGCAAACGTTACTGCTAAATGAAGCGGAAGATCTCTATACACGTTTTAATCAAGCCCGAAACTGGTTCAATGCCAATGTTTCGGGCTTTGAAATTTATTTAGAAGATGAGTGGGACGTTTACGAAGAAGGGCAAACATGGTTTGATTATAATCTGCGAAGCCTGAAAACCAAAGATGAATTACCTCCTCTCGCCAGCGACGTCTATTTAAATCATCGGGACGAAAAAGGCGTTTGGCACTTGGGGGACTATCAATCGTCTCACTTACGCCTGCAAGATTGGGGAAGCATCCAGCTTTTTTTAGAAAGGCATTGTGACCATAACTATTAAACAAGTTGCTATATACAAGCGTTCTTGCCTTTTCACCCCAGCTTGTCTACAATAGAGTAACGTCGTTATAAGGATGCCCCCTCTATGTCTTACCTCATCATGTTGTTTCTCATCAGCCTCTTGGTCATTCTGCACGAAGTCGGACATATGGTGGTGGCACAACGATGCGGCGTCAAAGTCGAACGCTTTGGCTTAGGCCTTCCCTTTGGACCCACCTTGCTTGAAAAAGAATGGAAAGGCATTAAATGGTGTTTGCATATTCTACCCCTAGGCGGATACGTTAGCTTCCCTGATGATAATGAAGACAGCGATGTCCCTCCTGATTCGCCTCAACGTTTTGAAAATCAGCCCTTGCTCAATCAAGCCGCCATTGCCATGGCAGGCATTACGGTTAATGCCGTGATTGCGGTTGTTTTAATGTTTGCGGTACTCGGCGTATGGGGAGCCATTCAATCACAGCTACAAATCACAGGCTTTGCCCCTGTTTTGACCGAAAAAGAAGCGGTAAGGAACCCTAGCACATTGGGACGTTTAGGCTTTTACGATAACGGCAAACGCCTTTACCTAGACGCTACGACGCCGATTGAAACCGCCGTTTTATTCCGAGGCTTCTTGGCTCATAATATCGATCAACGCTTTGATGTCGCCCCTGTCGACAACCCTAAACGTGTCTTATTTACCTATGAAACCTCGCCTGCTCAAGCCGTGGGCTTACAAGTGGGGGATGTTTTACTTGAAGCGAGTTCTTCAAAAGGAATTCAATCCAGCTTAGAAGGCTTTTATAGTGAGCCGACCCAAGCCTTGCCATCCTTTTTAGGGCAGTGCGAAATAGGCGATGACCTCACCTTTCAGGTCGCGGAAGGAGATTTAACAGGTACGCCCAAACTGGCGAAAACAGCGACTCGTCAAGTGACCTTTCCCTTAAGTGAGTCTCGTAAACTAGGCATTTACTTAGGGTTAGTACAAGAAAAGGTGCCTGTGGATCTAGGGACGAATCTGCGTTTAACGGCGTCTGTTTTAACAAACATGGTGGTGCAGAACTTTGTCGGATTGGGCAAGCTTTTCACGGGTCAGATTTCGCCTGATATGCTCGACGGACCTGTGGGCGTGGTTCGCTTTGGTGGGGAACTGATTGAAAAGACAGGGATTCAAAGCGGTTTGTGGCTCACGGCGGTGATTTCAATCATTTTAGCCGTAATGAACCTACTACCCTTTCCACCCTTAGACGGCAGTTACTTGGTGTATATTGGCTATGAAGCCCTGTTCAAGCGTTCGTTTCCGCCGACTTTCCGCCATTGGATGAACCTATCAGGCTTTATCGTCCTTATGGGTATGATGATATTTGTCTTAGGCAATGATATTCTCAAACTCTTTAGATAAGAACGTTGCTTTTCTATCGAATACTCTAATTATTTAATGGTTTCAGCCGTAGCAAAATCCAGTAAGGCATCTAAATCAGCGGTGTCTTGTTGCTTGGCTTTTTCAATGGGAGGCAATCCCTTTTGACGCAAGATTTCATCCGTCCCGTAATAATCAATAACATAATCAATAAATAAAATGCCGTTCAGGTGATCCATTTCATGTTGAATAGCCCTGCAAAGCAAAGGATCGTCCTTCACATTGACGGTCATTTCTTGCTGGCGTCCCTTTAAGTCTTGGTAGCGAATGGTAAGTTCCGCATGACGCTTGACATCCACAAAGACTTCAGGGAAGCTTAAGCACCCTTCATGGCTTTTACAAGCCCCTTTGCTTTTCACGATTTTAGGGTTGATAAAGACCATTACAGGATATTTTTTAGCTTCACTGGAACAATCCAACACAAAAATAGAGAGGCTTTCCCCCACTTGAGGTGCCGCTAGTCCACAACCATTATTGGCGTACATGGTTTCCATCATATCAAAGACGAGCTTTTGAATCTTAGCCGAAACCTTCAAAACACGCTTGGCAGGAGTTCTTAAGACGGGGTGTCCGTATTTGACGACGTTGAGCTTACTCATGGGGGAATCCTTTATTTTTTATCTTTAGATAATTGTATTATAAACAAAAAAGCCTCAACAGTTTTAAAACGTAAAGGCTTTTTAAGATTTGTAATAGCCTAGGCTATTCTTTAAAACACTATTAGCGTAAGTTTTGAGTCACCGTCGCCCCATGATCGCTCATGGCAGATTCTGAAATCAGTAAGCCATTTTGACCAAAAATCCCTAAACCGAGGGTAAAAATCAGGCAAATCACGGTGGCAAGCGTCAAGGTCTTACTTAAGTTCCAAGTGCTGTCCTTGCCTTCACCAATCAAACGCTGTACCTGTTCTGAAGGTTCACCAATGACCATAACTTTAATGATGTTCAGATAGTAGTAAAGTGAAACGGTACTGGCAAGCAAGGCAATAATAATCACACCCAAATTACCGAGATCGCTCAAGACCACGGATTGAAATAAGAAGAACTTGGCGAAAAACCCTGCGGTAATCGGAATGCCAGCTAGTCCCAATAAAAAGATACTAAAGGCAAACACAAACCAAGGCTTGGCTTTAATGAGTCCTGAATAGGCACTAATGTCTTCAGATGCTAACAACTCATCGCCAATCATCGCACTGGCAAATGCCCCTGTATTCATAAACACATAGGTGGCTAGGTAAAAGAGCAAAGCCCCTAGGCTGTTTTGCGTGAGTGCGGCGAGTCCGACGAGCATATAGCCAGCATGAGCAATCGTTGAATAGCCGAGCAAGCGTTTGATGTTCGTCTGTTTTAAGGCGGCGACATTGCCGACAATCATGGAAAAAACCGCTAAAAGACCGATCAACAAAGCGACGTTCTCGTTCCCTACGCCTGCAAAAGGCGTCAATAAACGAATGGCAAAGACGAAAGCCGCTAACTTTGAAATGACCGATAGAAAAGCGGTAATCGGCGTAGGGGAACCTTCGTACACATCGGGTGTCCATGTATGAAAGGGAGCCGCTGAAACCTTAAAGCCGATGCCAGCTAGAATCATGACGATCGCAAGAGATGCCCAAGCACCCAAATCACTCGCTTGGCTCAAGGCTTGAGGCAAGACCGCAAAACTAGTGGAACCACCAGCTAATCCGTAAATCAAGGCCAATCCAAAAAGCAAGACGGCTGAACTGCATCCGCCATAGACGAGATATTTCAGGGATGCTTCGGTACTTTTGAGGTTATTTCTCAAGTAGCCTGTTAAAATATAAGAGCTAATGCCTAAGGTTTCCAATGCCACAAATGCCATAATCATGTCATTTGCACCACAAAGAAGCAAGGCTCCTAAAAAGGCGGTGAGCAGTAAGGTATAAAATTCGCCTGTTTGAGACGGCAAACGGGTTTCCACATAACGCTTGCTCAAGTGCAAAATCAAGATGAAGCCCAGCGTCAAAATAAAGCGAGCAACGACCGAAAGTAAATCGGCTTCAAACATGCCAAACATCACGCTTTGAGACGCACTGGCTTGACCCGTGTAAAACAATTGGTAATGCATGACAATAGAAACCAAGGCAACGACGCTACCCAGCAAGGCAATGCCCCAGCTCTTGGCTTGATCCACCTGCGTTTTAGCCAGCGACAAGGCAAAGGTCATCAATAAGGTCAAGCTAATCACCAGTTCTGGTGCCAAAAAAGCAAGGTTTTGATTATAAATAAATTGACCAAAACTCGTCTGAATCAAGGTATAGGAAATGGCTTCAAGCATCATAATGTAATCCTTTGTTTATTATTTTCCCTGTGAAGATTACTCTCCAGCCATGGGCAGGTTTTGCGAAACCCCATTCTGTGGATTGTATCCTTGTAACTGTTGTAGTAAGGCTTGATCCCGTTGAACCAAGACTTGTTCAAAACGTTTGCCAATCGCTTGGGTACTGCTTTCAAATTGACTGGTCAATAACTGAGGCTTAAAGCCTAGCACAATGACCAAAACCGCTAATGTGCCTAGCACCCAAACTTCATTAAGTTTGGCATCTTCAATTTTTTGGCAGGCATCGGAAACGGATCCGAAAAAGATACGCTTTACCAACCACAAGGAATACGCCGCACCCAAGACAATCCCTAAGGTGGAAAGCCCTGTAATCCACTGAATGTTGATAGGAAGCGTTACAAAACCAAGGGGGATGGCTCTAAAGCTTTGAGAGATGAACGCACCATATAAAGCGAGCGTTTCACCTGCAAAACTAATCAAAAGTGGAAGCCCTAAGCTGGCTAAAGACATCAACAAGAAGGTATAGAAGATAAACGGTGCTTTTTGTGCGACTCCTCCATGTAAGGCAATGTCTCGGCTATGGGTTTGACGATACAAGGTTCCTACGCCTAAAAATAAGGCGGCACTGACTAAACCGTGAGACACCATAATAAAGACCGCAGCCATTGTACCGACTTGGTTCATGGCAACGAGTGCCAACAGGATGAATCCCATATGGCTGACCGATGAATAAGCAATGAGCTTTTTCATATCGGTTTGAACCAGTGCGATACTACCCGTATAAACAATGTTTATAAAGGCTAAAACGCCGATATAAGGAGCTAAGGCTTGAGCCGCCACAGGGAACCAGTCAAATCCAAACCGTAATAAGCCGTAAGCACCCATTTTCAGAAGAATGCCCGCAAGTAGCATGGAAATAGGCGTTGGCGCTTCAACGTGAGCATCTGGCAACCACGTGTGAAGGGGGACAATCGGCAATTTCACGGCAAACGCGATGAAGAATCCCACGAATAAAAGCAGTTGGAATACAGGTGGAATATAGCCCGATTGAGCCAAGGCTCCCAATTGCGTAAAGCTAAAGAGCGTTTCAGTCGGCAAGTGATAGCTTTGGCTGAAATACGCCAAACCAATGATGCTTGCGAGTAAAAAGACCGATCCAAACAACGTATAAAGCACGAACTTCATGGCGGCATATTCACGACGAGGCCCGCCCCAAGTACTAATCAACAAGTACATGGGAATGAGTTCAAGTTCAAAGAAGAGGAAGAACAAGAACAAGTCACGAGACAAAAACACACCCAACACAGAACCGATCAGTACAAAAAGCAAGCTGTAATACAGTGGCAAACGCTTTTCAATCGTCGAGAAACTGGCTCCTGTAGCTAAGACCATTAGCAGGCTGGTTAACACCGCCAACGTGGTTGAAATGCCGTCTGTGCCGAGCGAGAAGTTAATCCCTAAAGCAGGCAACCAAGACAAATTAAATGTCGCCGTTTGAGCTTCAGGCGAAAACGCTAGAACTACCGTAAATACAAGTAAAACCAGCGATGCCCCTAGTGCAATACGATGAAGTCCTTTTTGCGTCGACGCATCTTCTGCTTTTGAGAGGAAGGGAAAGACCCCTGCCACTAAAAAGGGAAAGCCAACAATAAGAGGGAGTAAATTGTTCATGTCTTGGGATTCCTAGCCTTTAAACATCCACTGATACAGGAGCCACACACCCACCACGCCAAATCCAATGGTGGCGACGTAGGTTTGAAGGCGTCCGCTGTTGAGTCGGGTGACAAGCTTGCCTAAGAGCAAGGTCACAGTGCCGACTAAGTTCACTAAACCGTCGATGACGTATTTGTCAAAACCTGCATTGAGTTGCGATTGAAGCAATACGCCCCCTTCCACAATACCGTCGTAAATATCGTCCATATAAAACTTGTTTTGCGACAAATTATATATGGGAGCCAATACTTTTTTAACGCCATCGGTCTTAAAGACCTTGAAGTAGTAAAACGCACTTGACAATGCAACCCCAACCAAGGCAACCAATTGTGAGATATTCCCCACTTGGTTAAACATCGCATCTAACAAGCTATGCGGATGATGTTCGGGGGCGTTTTGCAAGCTATAGGTGATGTAATCACCAAAAGCGGGGAGTCCCACAAAGCCTGAAAGTACCAATCCAATAAAGATCGAAGGCACGGCTAAAATCTGTAAAGGCAGTGTCATCACCTTATCTTCATGGTGAACATGTGCTTTACCACGATAATCACCCATAAAGGTCATAAAGAAGGTGCGGAACATGTAGAAGGCGGTTAAGCCAGCCGTTGCGGTTAAAATAGCATAGACCGCTGTATTTTCGTGCAAAGCCGCGGCGAGAATCTCGTCTTTACTCCAGAAACCACTCGTCCAAAACAAGCCTGAAATGGCAATTGTTCCAATCAAGTAAGTCAATCCTGTAATGGGAAGCTTTTTGAATAAGCCTCCCATTTGACGCATGTCTTGCTCGTCTTCACAGGCGTGAATCACACTGCCTGAGCAGAGAAAGAGCATCGCTTTGAAGAAAGCGTGCGTAAAGAGGTGGAACAATCCTGCGGTGTATGCCCCAAGTCCCATTGCGGCGACCATAAAGCCGAGTTGAGACATCGTGGAATAAGCGAGTGCCTTTTTAATATCGGTTTGAGACACGGCAATGATGGCACCGACCACAGCGGTGATGACGCCCGTCCACGTGATAAAAGGCATCGCCATATCTGGTGAAATACTGATAATGGGGAAGACACGTGCAATCAGGTAAACCCCAGCGGCGACCATGGTCGCAGCGTGAATCAAGGCTGAAATAGGCGTCGGACCTTCCATGGCATCGGGCAACCATGTATGCAAGGGGAATTGAGCCGATTTCGCCATAGGTCCAGCAAAAATAAGGATCGCAATTGTACCGAGCAACCACGCTGGCAATGTTTGACTTAAAAAGCCTGCCAATGATTCAAAGCCTTGAAAGGACAATAAAGCTTGTTCAGGATGCAATCCCACATAGCCTTGCCACCAGTTTAGACTAAAGAAGAGCAAGAATAAAATGCCGATTAAGAAGCCAAAGTCTCCCACACGGTTGACCAAGAAAGCTTTTAAAGAAGCGGCAGCCGCAGCTGGCTTGTGGAACCAGAAACCAATCAATAGGTAACTAGAAACACCCACCAATTCCCAAAACATATACATTTGAGGCAAGTTCGTGGCAAGAACCAATCCCAACATACTAAAATTGAAGAGGGCTAAGTAACCGAAAAACTTCGCATAACCCTTGTCATGACACATATAACCGTGCGTGTAGTATTGAATCAAAAGGCTCACAAAGGTGACGACCGTCAACATAAGGACGCTGTTCGCATCCAACAAAGTGCCGATTTTAAGTTCTAGGTTGCCTGCAGAAAGCCAAGTCCAGTTACGTTCAACCGCTTGAACGGCTTCATGGGGCTGGGCAAAAAGCCACTGAATGGCGGAAATCGCATGGAGCAATCCTAAGCCTGTTGCCGTCATGGTTAAAATGGGGGCAAAAATCTGAGGGAGCAAAGCCGTTTTTTCGCCTGTTTTTGGGCAGGTGACTTGAATGGCACGACCAATGCTAATGGCTAAAAATGCAAGGAGGGGGTAGAGTGGGACAAGCCACAGGTTGTTTAAAAAAAAGTCTGAAAACCAATTCATGGCGAGGGGCTACTCCTTAATAAATCTTTTTAATCTATCTGTTTAATTTTGGAATATCGTGACAATCGTTGCATCAATTACCACTTCAAACGACTAAAATCTTCAACATCAACGCTCGCTGTATTCTTAAACAAGGCGAGAACAATGGCGAGTCCTACGGCGGCTTCGGCAGCAGAAATCGTCAAAATAAAGATGGCAAATACTTGCCCTGACAAATCACTAGGATTCACATGATTGTTGATGGCAACAAACACCAAGTTGACGGCATTGAGCATCAATTCAACACACATCAGCGTACGAATCAAGTGGCGTGAACTTACCACGCCTGCAAAGCCTAATCCAAACAAAATGGTGGCAACACCTAAGTAATGGTGAACGGTAAGCCCTGCAACCGCAGCGACTTCGGCGACTTCGGCACTCATCATCATAATGAACATTCCTTTTTAAGCTCTTCGGTAGAGGAGGGGGCTTCTTCTGTGGCGACTTCGGCATCGACAAAGCCGACATCCTTACGCCATTCCGCCGAAAGCGTCGGCTTTAAGCGACCTTCTTGAATAGAAAACGTCAAACCAGGCTCTTGAGACGTAAACGTTTTTTTGGAAAGTAGTATCGCTCCAATCATCGCCCCTAAAAGCAAGATAGACGCCACTTCAAAGGGAAGCACATATTTGCTAAATAGCAATTGACCAATCGCCAATGTACTGCCTTGCTCATGCAATTCTCTAATCCATTGAGCAGACGCAGGGAATTGCTTGATATTAAAGCCTAAAACGCTTGTGAAAATAAGGGCAAATAAAGCAACGGAACTGATGCTTGCAATAAGCAAACGTCCCAACTTGCCTGCTTTTTCTTTTAAAGGCGTGTCGCCTGTAAACATAATACCAAACAACATGACAATGGTAAGCCCCACACCATAGACCAACACTTGAGCGGTGGCCAAGAAATCGGCGTTATTGAGTAGGAAAAAAGCGGCGATCGAAAAGAAGACCACAATCAGGCTCAACGCACTGTACAGCACACTTGGAGCCAATACCACGCCCAAGGCGGCTCCTATGGCAACGGTTGCAAAAATCCAAAATAAGGTAGATTCAAACAATGTATAAGCTCCAATCTAAACAAGGCTAACAGGGGACGAAACGTCCTACAATACGGTGGGCGTATAGCCACGCTTGGCACGCCATTCATCAGATTCTTGACCACTAAGGGTGAGATCTTTTTTGTCAAGCACCAAGGCTTCACGGCTGTAATCCGCCAACTCAAAGTCGCTTAACATTTTAATGCAATCCACAGGGCAGACTTCGGTACAGTTTCCGCAGAAAATGCAACGCCCCATATCAATGGTAAAGCGAGTAACGACAGGCTTTTTATCGTCGTCACGGTGCATATCGATTTGAATGAGGTCATCACAAGGACAGACCCTTGCACAGGCTTGGCACCCGATACATAAGTCGGTATCATCAGATTTTGACAACAGGCTTAAGCGTCCGTGAAAGCGGTCGCTTAATTCAGGCATAACTTCAGGATATTCTAGCGTGACGGCTTCTCTTGGGTGATGCTTAAGTACGGTTGCAAAACCTTGAGCAATCGCCTTAATACCTTCTAAAACGACATTGCCTTCGGCATGTTCAATCGCATTGAGGGGATGTTGAGCATCGTGTGAATGATTCGACATAGCAAGACAAATCCTTTTAGACTAAGCGTGATAACGGGCTGCCACTTGGGCTTTAAATTGACGATCGATGAAGTGACAGAAGCCACCCACACCACCAATACCGACGAGTGCTGCAAGGGCGAGATAAACCCAACTGCCTGCGAAACCGTCTGCCAAAAAACTAAGGCTAAACTGCTTGGCAAAGCCGAGCATGAAAAGGTTAATCAGCGAAAGGGGAATGAGGAATTTCCAGCAGAAGCCCATGAGCTGATCGGGCTTGAGACGAGGGAGCGTGCCTCTTAAAAGCATCGCAATATAGATAAAAATGTAGGTTTTGCTCAGCATCCAGAAGATTTGCTCGCCGTTGACGAGCAAAGGCTTAATGGCAGGGAGCTTCACGGCTTGGACGATGGCATCCGCCACACCGTAGTTTTGCATGAAGGTGCCACCAAAAGGCGAGGTGTATCCGCCAAAGAATAGGGCTACCGTCAAAGCCGACAAGACAAACAAGCCTGCGTATTCTGCTAAAAAGAAGGTCGCAAACTTCATGCCTGAGTATTCCGTGTTGTAACCACTGACCAATTCGCTTTCCGCTTCAGGTAAATCGAACGGCACACGGTTGACTTCGGCAATTGAAGCCACATAGAACAATAAGAAGCTTAACGGCGTGAGCATGATACCGTACCAGTGGAGGACTCCTCCGCTTTGGGCTTCGATAATAGTCTTCAAGTTACCGCTACCCGTGAATAAAACCACGCCAATCACCGATAAAATCAGAGGAACTTCATAGCTAATGGCTTGAGCCGCACTACGCATCCCACCAAGCAACGAGTATTTATTGTTCGATGCCCAACCTGCAAGCACGAGTCCGATCACCGAAATAGACGATAACGCAAACAGAACAAGCAAGCCCAAAGGCAAGCTGACCCCAATGAGGCTCTCGCTAAACGGCACAATCGCATACAAGGCAAACACAGGGAATAAGAAAATCGCAGGAGCCAAGGTGAACAAGAACTTGTCCATCACAGGGGTCATAATATCTTCTTTAGTCAGAAGCTTAACGCCATCGGCGATGGTTTGAAACATTCCGCCAGGCCCGACTCGGTTAGGGCCTTTACGTTGCGTAAACCATGAAAGGACTTTACGTTCCATTAAAACCATGACCACCGCAGCGGCTTGACCCATGACGGCGACCATACCAAACAACACCACGCCCGTTAAGAAAATAGGCACAATATCAGGCAATTGATGCCACAATTCAATGGCTTTCATCAAGTGAAAGCTTGGATCTAGAAGTTGTGCAAGTGTGGGGATTTCAAAGCTGGCAGTCGCGTTCATAGGATTGCATCTCTTTCTTTGGGCAAACAGGGCTTATCTGTCTACTTCAGGCATAATAACGTCGAGGCTACCAAAAATAGCCATTAAATCGGAATACATATGACCCTTCATCAATTCTGGAAGAGCGGACAAATTGCTGAAAGACGCCCCACGCCACTTGATGCGATACGCCTTAGGCGTGCCGTCAGTAATAATGTAGCAACCCAAAACACCACGAGGCGATTCCACAAAGTTGGACGCTTCACCAGCGGGTGGCTTATAGGTCAACAAATTGATTTTCTTGCCCATGGTATCCCAATCCTTGTCCCAATGAGGCACAACGATTTCAGGGTTTTTCTTGGCTTCTTTGGTTTTGGCTTCAACCTCTTTTTTCAGAATGGCTAAAGCCCCGCCGTCTCCACCAGGGATTTTGTCAATACACTGTTTGATGATTTTAATGGATTCACGCATTTCTTGCACACGCACCAAGTAACGAGCATAGGTATCGCACCCTGTATGCGTCGGCACATCAAAATCCAATTCGTTATATACTGAATAAGGATTCGTTTTACGAAGGTCTAAGGCTTCACCTGTGGCTCGCAAAGCAGGCCCCGTCACGCCGTATTTAAGGCAGAACTCTTTAGTCATAATGCCGTGACCCTTGGTACGATCCATCAAAATCGGATTTTTTGTCGCTACCGCTTCGTATTCATCCAAGCGATCGGGGAAGTGATTGCAGAAAGCACGCACTTCTTCCAGCCAGCCAGCAGGCAAGTCATTGTTGACGCCTCCAAAGCGGAAGTAGTTGTACATCATTCTTGCCCCAGTGAGGTTTTCAAAAATCGTGAAGACTTCTTCACGGTCTCTAAAGCACCAGAAGAAAGGCGTAGACGCCCCTAAATCAAGCAAGAAAGTACCAAACCACAACAAGTGAGACGTAATGCGGTTTAATTCAAGACAAATCACACGGATATATTCCACACGCTTAGGCACAGGAATATCTGCAATCTGCTCGATGCAATTGACAAAAACCAAGTGATCGTAAAACGATGAAAGGTACTCAACCCGATCGATCGTTGGCTGATACTGAAACAAGGAACGACTTTCGCCCATTTTTTCCTTGGATCGGTGCAAGTAGCCAATGACAGGCTCCATTTCTTTAACGACTTCACCATTCAGCGTGGTGACCAAACGCAAAACGCCGTGTGTTGAAGGATGCTGAGGTCCGATATTCACCACCAAATCATTGGTGTCAAACCCTGCTTCAATAGAAACACCAGGTAAGTTGCTTTGCAATTCAGGATTCAATTCTTTAACAGACATCATAGTAGTTTCCAAAACGTTTAACGAATAACGAGACTAGCGACGGTTCCACACCAATCGAGGGTCTTCTTCTTTATAATCTTTACGCAAAGGGTGACCCAACCAATAGGTCGGCATTAAAATGCGACGCAAATCAGGATGCCCCTCATAGTGAATACCCATTAAATCATAGGCTTCACGCTCATGCCAATCAGCCGCAGGCCAAACAGGGTAAAGGCTTGGGGATGTGTCGTTCGCATCGGCGACGATTTTAATAATCAATGAATGGTAATGCACGGTGGAATAGAGATGATACACGCTTTCACGATGCGTCTTCCAGTCAATTCCCGTCACCAATAGGAGCATATCAAGCTTTGAGCTAGCATCGCCCTTAAGCAACTCGCCTGCTTTAAGAATGGCTTCAGCGGTTAAGCGAATGATTTCGGTACCTTTGGCGTCGTTGCCTAGATGTTCAGCAGAAATACCTTTAGATTCAAGCAAGGCCCCAAACATACCAGCAGGAATAGCGGGCGTCGCTTCAATCACTTCAGTTTCAGGAGCCTGTTCAGGCGATTTATTTTCTTCGTTCATGACGGTGCTTTATATTGCCTCTTACTAATCCTAATTCGCCACGCTCAAGCATTTCTTCGACATTGTATCCATCTTTTTGGATGCCCCAATGTAAGAAGTCCGCCTCAGTAGCTCCTTCTAACGGCACTAAACAATCGTCCTCATCCAAACGCACACGGGCAATATGCTGTGCGGTACGCTTGCGACGTTCAGCTAAAGTTTCTTTACGCATTTTCTTTTGCAATTGGATCAACGCATCCAACAAGGCTTCAGGACGTGGTGGACAACCTGGAACATATACATCAACAGGAATCACACGATCCACGCCACGCACGACTGAATAGGAATCGTTTTCATACATCCCGCCTGTGACCGTGCAAGCCCCCATGGCGATGACATACTTGGGTTCAGCCATTTGTTCATACAAACGCAATAAAGCAGGTGCCATTTTATAGGTAATGGTGCCTGCGGTAATCATTAAATCAGATTGTCTTGGAGTGGCCCGAAAGGCTTCAGAACCAAAGCGAGCAATGTCAAACTTCGGAGCAGACGCCGACATCATTTCAATCCCACAGCAGGAGGTTGCAAAGGTCATCGGCCAAACAGAGTTACTTCTTGCCCAGTTGTAGACGGCATCGACGGTTGTGACGATAATTCCGCTACTTTCTAGCATATCTTGCCACGCATCAGAAACGAGGTTTACTGCCATCTTAAGGCTCCTTTTCGCCACGCATACACAATACCGAGTGCCAAAATGCCGACGAAAATCAGCATTTCCACCAACGCAAAAACGCCCACTTTCTCGTAAGCCACGGCCCAAGGAAACAAGAAAATCGTTTCAATATCAAATAAGATAAAGAGCAAGGCGTAGAGATAAAACTTCACATCAAAGCGAATACGTGCTTCGCCATACGGCTTCATGCCCGATTCATAGGTTTCATGCTTGTAAGCGGTGGGGCGCTTAATTTGAACCAATTGCGAAATGGCAAAAAGCAGGAAGGGGAACAATCCGCAAAAGAGCAGAAGGACAAAAAATACGGGGTATCCAGTTAGGTGCATTGGGCGTATTCTCTTTTCTCAATACCTTTTCACTCTCTAAAAAGGCATCACAACAATCTTATTTATTTATTAAACGCTAAATGTTGAAAAAGGTCAAACACTAAAGCGATTTAAATAAGGGAGATTTTTTCGTTTTAAGTCTTTCTGTGGCTTTATTCTGCCAAAATGAGGGGGATTCCCCTCTAAAGATGAGGCCATTAAAGGTCATGCGTTTGGATGATTTACGCCCCTTGCACTTGCAATTTGTTCTCTATTTAAGTGCTCTCTATTTAAGCACATCTTTTTTGCCTGCTTTTGCGGTGAACCTGCAAGGGGTAGACGACTTACCTATCACGCAATTCCCCACCGCCGATGCTCGTTTGAATGAACTCCTGAGAGAAGGCGATGCCCGTCGAGCTGAGGGACTTTTAAGTGCTATTATTGAGCGTGAACCGAATAACTGGCGAGCCTTGGTGAACTTGGCGTATCTACACGAAAAAAAGTGGCAATACCCCACGTCGAAAGTCTTGTTGATGCGTGCCAAAAGCATTGTACCACAAGAGCCTACCGTCTTAGGCGAACTCGGATACCTCTATTTCAAATGGGCAAGCCTGCCTGATCTTAAGCCAGTCCCCCCAGCCGATGCCTTAAGCCAAGCCGAACGCCTTTTAAAACAAGCCTTAACGATGCGTCCGAATGATGCGATGATCCCCCTCTATTATGCGGAACTCTGCTTGTTTAAGGACAAAAACTCGCCTGAAGCCAAGACCTATGTCAAGCAAGCGTTAGCAATGCACCCGACGCATCAGCCTGCTTTGATACTGGCGTCTCACTTGTATCAAGAAATGGGCTTACGGTCGCAAGCCAAGCAAGCCTTGCTGATGGCATATGACTTGGGCAGTGAAAACCCTGCCGTGCTGGATGCTATGGCAAATATGCTCGCTAAATTAGAACGCCCTGAAGATGCCATTCAGTATGCCAATGAAGCAACTTTGTTTGATGTAGCCGAATCGCCTGAACGCCTGCGTTTAAAAGCAGAGCAATATGAAAAATTGGCGGATCCGCAAAAGGCGTTACAGAACTATCAAGCCCTTGCCCCCTATTTTACGAAGTCTCCTGAACTAAGCTTAAAAAAGGCACAGCTCTTAGAACAAGTGGCAGGAACTGAAAAGGCGACTCCTGCCTTTCAAGAAGCGATGCGGTTGAATCCTGATTTAGTCCCCAACTACAAGGCAGAAGCGAAAGCCCTGATCATCAAAGAATCGCTAGATGCCGCCAAAGCCCCCTTGCAATCGGTCTTACGGCTCACGCCTGAAGACCCTCAATTATTGAGCTGGTTAAGCATTTTATATTATCGCAAGTTGTTGCTTGGGCAATCGATGGATAAAGACGAGTTGGCTTCCGTGCAACGACTGCTGAAACGCTCACAGGGCATGACGCTAAAAACGAGCTTGCCCCAAGGCACGAACGCTTTAAGCGTCCAGCCTTTGCCTGAACAACGGACGTTAGAAGCCTTGCGTCTTAAAATTGCTGCTCAAAACGGCGTCTTAGAAGCGGATGACCTCAAGCAGTTAAGTCATCTCAAAAGCTATGGAGCCACCCCTGTGATTCGTGCAGAATCCGCCTTTTTGTATGGGGATATGCCTACCGTATTTGCCGAACTGAAGCGGATGCCTCCACCAGCAACAGCGGAAGATGCCCTTGATTTGGCACATCAATGGCGGTTAATGCAATTTGTCCCTGGTGCTTTAAAAGCCTTTCAATGGGCGTATACGGCTAATCCTACCGATGAAACACGTCGTCGGATTGTGGAGCTGGAACAAGTGGACATCCGTATTGAAAGCCGTCTCAACACCCTAGAAAAAGCGTTACCTCAAGGGGTGAAAACTATCAAAAAAATCAAGCAAGTTGCGATGCAAACAGAATTGAATCAGCTCAAAGCAGAAGCGAATACGGCGTTACAGTTGAATCCGTGCCACCCTTTGCCATGGAAGCTTTTGGCAGACGTTGCTGAGCGTGAAGGGCAGTGGGGGCGTGCCGTTTTATTGTGGCAAGAAGCCCAAATGCGTGATAGTGGCGGGGAATACCAAGCCGTTTTCAACGAACGCTTGACAAATGCGAAGTATCGGGCTTCTAAAGCGGGGATTTTGCCGTTGAGGTCGTTGCTGCAAGGGGATCGTCAAGCTGTGCCTGCCAGTGTGAGCTATACATTTTAACGAATGAATGTCGTGTTGTCTCTTCGTTGTCGCTACGATTTTTTTGTTCCGTTATGTACGTCTATGTACACGCCTTCACAAAAAAATCTAGGCTCCTAGAATAGCCTAACACGCTATTCACTCGTTTAGATGGTATAAGCAAAAGAATCCAATAAAAAAGCCCTCTTCCTTGTGAGAAGAGGGCTTTTGGAATGAACAAGGTGTTATCTAAGAAGCTGTAACGCCAAGTTCGGAGCCTGATTGGCTTGACCAAGAACCGTCGCTGAAGCTTGTTGAAGAATCTGATTCTTCGTCATTTCAGCGGATTCCTTCGCCACATCCGTATTGCGGATGCGTGATTCACTGGCACTGAAGTTCTCAATCGCAATCGACAAGTTCTGACCAGCGGAACTTAAACGGTTACTCAACGCACCGATGGACGCTCTTCGGTTACCGACACGCTGAAGAGCCACGTCGATCTTTGAAATCGCTGCCAAAGAAGAGCCCGTTGTTCTAACACTAAACGCCACGCCTGTACCTGAACCGATACCCAAGCTGGTTTTGCTTAAGGTACCTAAGGCAGAATTGGCTGAACCAATGTTTAGAACGTTGGTGGCTGAAGCCGATTCTGCACCCACTTGAATGTTATAAGTGGTGACAGAAGAGAAGAGCTTCTTACCATTGAACTCGGTGGCTTTGGCGATACGGTCAATATCATTGGTCAGCTGTAACAATTCCTTGTTAATGGCGGAAC
>CANGYO010000030.1 GCA_947458095.1 Vampirovibrionales bacterium
AGGGGCAATTTTTGCATTGATAGCGTTGTTTTTCACCGATAAATCCAGCCTTAGCTTTTTCAGAACTACCACATTTGGGACACTGCATTTTAATTCCTCCTTAATAAATTTAAGGGTATTATAACAGCTATTTAGTTAAAAGTCTCAAATTTTCCATTAAGTAAAGACACAAAATAAAAGACCTTTGGGTTTTATACGTATATACTGAAAATATCTAACATTAAGGATGCTAAAAAATGACCAGTCTATCAAATAACGCTTATTTGAGTTCCACTTACCATTCGTTTCAACCACAACAACCTCTTTATAATGGTTATGAATCCTATAATTTACCGTCTACACAACGAATGAGGGGGTTGGCTCCTGAAAACACGCTTATTCAAAAACCAGAAGAAAAAAAGACAGGTTGGGGGACTTATGTCGGCATTGGTGTTGGCTTGCTTGCCTTAGGTTCAGCGGCTTATGTGTTTAGAAAACAAATCGGTGAGGGTATTTCTGAATTAGGAAAAGGATTCCAAAAATCTGAACAGCCTCATGTACCCGTTACTGCGTCTAAACCGATTGACGTACCCAAAATTGCAACACCTCGCGTGGATGTTGAACCGTTTAAAATCCCCACAATTGATTCGAGTCTACATCACCCCGTGCGTGAAACGCCTTTAAGTCAAGTATTTGACGCACATACCTATGACGAAGCGTCGCTCCCTAGGGTTTTTGTAGAAACAAGAACTCATGAGGTCGATTTCACCTACAATCAAGCCGATTCCAATACTGGTCGCTTGTTTCGAGTTCATGATCAACAAATGCCGAAGTTACCTAAAAAAGTATCTAATTTGGGTAACTCCGAACAAGGCTTAGGCGTCACAAAGGATGAGCAAACAGGACACTTGGTCGTTCATATTGTGCAAGGTTCCTTACGAAAAGACTCTCAAGGTCGTCCTTTAAGACATATGATAAGCTTAATGGGCGATTCCGCCACAGAATTAAGCCCTGCTCAACGAGATGCCATTGAAGCCTATGCCAACTCTGCTGCTGAAGGAAAGCATTTTGATGAAGCCTTCTATAAAATAAAAGGCAAAACGGCAAATAATAACAGACAAGTTTACAATGAAGAACTCGGCTTTGATGGTCGACATTTCTTTAATGAAGTTCAGGCGTGGCATAATCAAGTCGCTAAAAATAAGCCCGACGGCTACATTACCGCTGATGATGTACTCAAAGCGGTTCAAGAAAACGGCACGTTTATAAAGCATCAACACACTTATGGTAAAAACTAAGGCTCATCGATGCCCCCTGCATGCCAAGGATGGCACTTGCCGAGGCGTTTGAGGGTCATCCACACGCCTTTTAATACGCCATGACGCTCTAACGCTAGCAAAGCGTATTGTGAACAGGTCGGCGTAAAGCGACAGGCATGAGGCAAAAAGGGGCTAATTCCCCACTGATACAATTTAATCAGCCCTTGCAAGCCCTTACGAAGCATCAGATGCCCCTTTGACCTGCTCGACCTGCTCAAGCTTGGTCGGACTCCATTCGGCTAAACGCTTAAAATGCTTGGGTGTAAACGCATGACGCATCCGTTCTAGGACATCTGCTTCCGCTACCTTCACCGCATCAGGACGAAAGACCACCGCAAGCGATGCCACGCCCTTCCAGTCATAGCGGTCGTCTTGCCAGAGGCATTGACGCATCCATTCCCGCACGATGCGTTTGAGTCGGTTGCGTTTGACGGCTCGTTTATGCACTTTTTTAGAGGTCACAAAGCCAATGCGTGGTCGGTACTGAGGATCGTCAAGGGCTTTGAGGCGTCCTGTTTCATGCCAGTGGGGCAGTGCCATAATGACAAAGAAGGGACAGGCATAATATCGCATCCCTTCTTTTAAGGTTTTATTGAAGAACCAAGACGCTTGTAAACGAAATCGTTTGGGGAACATGAATTAAATTCTCTTCAATATCATAGAGGAAGGGATTTTCGTTTCTAGCTATAGCTGGTCGTCGTCAGAGACCTTTGCTCCGCCAAAGGTCTCCAACACCTCTAAAGGCGGTTTAAGGAGGGGGAAGAGAAGGAAATTGTTGCGGCTCTCCTTCTCTTCCCCCTCCTTAAAAATCCTCCCCCTTCTCATCCTTTTCGCTTGCTCCACTTTTTCCTGTGGGACGTCCGCAAAATCGCTCGGGGATTCGCAGTGCGCTCACCCGCTCGGATTTAGTGCTTGGACGTCGACTGGTGCAACGAATCCATGTCTTACAAAAAGGTTTTATATTGAGATAGAACTAGGGGAGCTAATTAAGTAAGTAGACGATAGGCTATTCTAGGAGCCTAGATTTTTTTGTGCGGGCGTGTACATAAACGTACATAACTAAACAAAAAAATCGTAGCGACAACGAAGAGACATCGTATCCTTGCTTAATTTAGATAGAAACGAGTTTATGACGCCCCTTAGCACGACGACGGTTGAGGACGTTGCGTCCACCAACAGTGGCTTTACGAGCGAAGAATCCTGAACGACGGGCTTTTTTAAGTTTTGTTCCACCAAGGGTACGTTGCATGTGAAATGCCTCCAATTATATAGGTTTGCTATTTTGATTTTGCAGGGGATCTTCATGAAGATGCTTTTAAAAACGTCACGATTTAACATCATAAAAACCCTATGTTTGATACTATACTCAGAAAATAAAGAAAGTTCAAGCAATTTTTCCTTTAATGTAACAATCTTCCCTTGAAAAAGATACGTACTTGAGTTTCATAGAACTTCTCTATTACAATACATAGGCATCAGTGAGTGATTATAAAGGGAAGGGTTTTGTATTAATGAGCGTAAGTCCCCCATCATGGAAGGCTCGATATAATAACAGTAAAAAAGCTCCCCTCCCTAAAGCAGGCAACGGACTTTCGCTTCAAGGCAGCTTGCAAGATGCCTTGAGTCATGTGCGTTTAGAAGTGGGAGGCATCCCAGAAGAGCAAGCCTCTCCTGAAAAAACACCAATCGTAAGCCAAGAACCCACTCCCACTCATCAAACGACTTCCGCATCGCCGTATGCCGATTTGTGGCAAGGCGTGCAACAACTCTTGAGCGAATCGCTGTCGCCCCCTAGCTTTCAAACATGGATACGCCCGCTAAGCCTTGATGAAGTGGATCTCAAGACCGACGGCACAGCATCGGTCAGGATTTTAGCAACGTCGGATTTTACAAGGGGTTATGTGAAAAATCACTATAACGCTATGATGCAAAAAGCCTTTCAAGCCTTGCTGGGCGTGAAAGAGGTGGCGATTTCATGGGAATTGGCGGATTTACCTGCTGAAGTTTTCCCCACGCCTCATGTCCAAGAACGAGCGAATCAGATCGCCGATTGCATGCTAGAGCAAGACGCCAAACTCAAGCAAGCCGAAGTTTCCCAACCATGGACGCCTCGAACGCTTGCCAGTGGCTTGCAACCTCGCTACACCTTTGAACAGTTTGTGGTCGGACCTTTCAACCACTTTGCTCATGCGGCAGCTCTCGCCATTGCCGAACAACCTGGTATTGCGTATAATCCCTTCTTTATTCATGGTTCGGTGGGCTTGGGAAAAACGCACTTGATTCAAGCGATTGGGCATTATGCCTTACGACATCATCCGAATTTGACGGTGCGTTATGTGACGACTGAAACCTTTACCAACGATCTCATTCAATCCATTGCGACCAAAAAAATGAACGAGTTTCGAGACAAATATCGTAAAATCGACATCTTAATTGTGGATGACATCCAGTTTTTGGAAGGCAAAGAAAAGACGCAAGAAGAGATCTTTCATACCTTTAATGCCTTGCACGGACTTTCTAAACAAGTGATTTTGAGTAGCGACAGACCCCCCAAAGCCCTCGCAAGGTTGGAAGAACGGCTCGTGAGTCGCTTTGAATGGGGCTTGATTGTGGATATTCAGCTCCCTGATTTGGAAGCACGTAAAGCCATTTTACGCAAAAAAGCCGAGCGTGAAGGCATGACCCTGCGTTTTCACTTGGACGATGAGGTGATGACCTATCTCGCTGAACAGTCCCCCCACAACATTCGAGAGCTGGAAGGGCATTTCAACAAGCTTGCTGCTGTGTGTATGTTGGAAGACAAGCCCTTTAGCATGAGTACGGTGGAAGCCTTGTTTGGCAAGCCTCAAAATAGCAAACGGCTCGATGAACAGGTGATTTTAGAGCTGGTGCATCAGACAACAGGCATCACGGTGAAAGAGCTGAAAGGGACGCATCGGGCTAAGGATGTGGCGCATGCTCGGCATTTGGCGATTTATGCCTGTCGTGAATTGCTGGATTTAAGCTTCCCTAAGATTGGTAAAATTTTTGGCAGGCAACATAGCACGATTTTATATAGCTACGAAAAGCTCAAAGAGCAGATCAAGCAAAACAGCTTACTCAAAAAAGAAGTCAACAATCTATTGCAGAAGTGCCAAAATCAGTGCTACTAGACGAGAAGGCTCTACGAAACCATACAGCTTAGCTATAGTATCCGCTATATAAAACGGTCTATGGTCTCTTCGTTGTCGCTACGATTTTTTTGTTTGGTTATGTACGTCTATGTACACGCCCGCACAAAAAAATCTAGGCTCCTAGAATAGCCTCATAGCCTGTTTTATCTATCGAACACTATATATCGGCTGAATAGGTACACCGACATAAACCCCAGCAACGTCAATATCTTTATTGACCACCGCCCCTGCCCCAATGCACGCCGTGGCTAAAACCGCCACATTCGGCAAGATCGTCGCATTCGCACCCAACAACGAACCTGATGCTAACGAGGCTCCCCCCAAAACCACCGCATGGGGAGCCACATGAACGGCGTCCCCCACCACGGCGTCATGCTCCACAATGGCGTAATGATTGAGAATTGTGTGCTTGCCAATCGATGCAGAAGCCCCCACGTGCGAACCTGCCAAAATCTGCACGCCTACAGGGGAAATCTCTGCGGTTGAAGCAATCAACGCCTGCGGATGAATCAGGCCAGGGATGCTAAAGCCCCGTGTCAAAAGGGATTCGGCGATGTTTAGACGGATTTCATTGTCTCCCAAAGCGACGACGGCGTGCGTGATGTTTTTCGACAAAAAGGCGTTTAAAAGTTCGTCCGATTCCACGAACACCTCAAGCCCTTGAGCGTTGAAATAGGCGGTTTGATCCTCACTTAACACCGTATCGCTAATGACGGCTTGAAAGTCCCAAGCGTCTTTAAACTCTTCTAACAAGACTTTGGCGTGTCCGCCTGAACCGATTAAAAGCAGGGGCGTGCGATTTGAAGTATTCGTAGAGGTATCAGGAGAATCGCTCATTATGGTAAAGGTTCCTGTTTATGGCGTTCGGCAAGGCTCGCTAGCACGCTGGCTGCGGTGCTACGAATCAACCATTGCTCTTCTTCTAAGGCGTGAAGTAAGTGGGTCATCACCACGGAAAAAATTTCAGTCGGCAGACAGTCCGCCATGGCTTCCCAACTTTTCAAAATCGTCAACCGCACCCGATAGCCCATTTCCGCATTACGGTCGTTCACCAAGCTATGCCCATAGGCATGCCCCAAGGCTTGCAGGGTTTCTAGGCTCGGCAGGGTACAGCAGGCGTTTTGAATCGCTGAGCGGACATCACTGCTTTCATGCCCCAAATGCGTTAGAATGGGGGCGATGGCGTCGCTTTTGTCGTAAAAGCTCAAGGCTTTAATGGTTGAAACCAGCACCAAGGCTTCTTTGTCTTGCAGGCGTTTGAGCAAGGTGGGAAAGGCTTGAGCGAGGGCATCTTTCACCATAATATGCCGTTGATTGCCTAGCGTGGGGGCTTCCTTCTTACGAGCCTGACGTTCCACAGGGAAGAATTCGTCTTGAAATTCGGCATCATAACCTGCCTTATGGCTGGCAGTAATGGCATTTTCAAGGGCTTCATACGCCATGGGCTTTAAGCCGTTGGGGTTGGGAATGAGCTTTTCACCGTCAGGCGTTAGCAAACTCATACCAGGGATGACGAAGACGACGCTTCCATTTTTTTTGGTTTTCTTTTTAATGTGGATCCGCATAGGGGCAGGGGTCTCTAGGTTTTGTTAGATTTTTCTATAGACACTAGCATAGCACTTTTTCATCAATTCGGCAGGGTGAAGCTAAGTCCTGTTCCCTCTCCTTGAGGAGAGGGCTAGGGAGAGGGGGGGATTTAAAGAAACCAGTGTTTACATCTACTCCCCACCCCAACCCTCCCCTTAAAGGGGAGGGAGTAAGACATTTTGAGACTTTCGCTAGATTTCTCTAACCTACGGATAAAAAAAATACGCCTAGAGGTGAATCAAGGCATTGAACGAAAGGCGTCATACTGCTAAAGGATACCTTCAACTAACACCACGCCATTTTTAAGAGAGAGAACAATCAAATGATGATGACCCAAATTTCGTCCAATGCGACGCAAGCTAAATTGAATATGGAACGCCTTAAAGCCGTTCGGGAACGTATTCAGCAGACCAACACGCCTGTTCAAACCACAAGCCCTCAAGCCTTTTCGCAGAATCTTCAAGAAACAAAAAATACCCCAAATACCACACCCACAGGACGCATCGAAGCCCCCCCTCCTCCAGAAGCGTCGGCTCTTTTGAGTCCTGAACTTCGCCAGCAAGACTATAGCCGTTTCCAAAACCAAGCCCAATCGCAAGAAGCCTTTATTGAGTCCCCTTCACCTGCCCAAGCCCCTAGAAGCAGAAGTCTGCCCACCGCCCCACTTGTTCCACAAGGACGATTCGGTCTGCCTGTGGGAGACATTCAATCGATTGCTGAAAAGGCAGGCTTTGTGGGGGTGGATCAATCCGCCATTGAACGAGCCTATGCGACTCGAAAAAGCCTTTTTGTCGACATAAAAATATAAACCCCTGTAACACGAAGAGAGCCATTAAAGAGAGCCTATCCCATTATGATTTCACAAAACCTTCAACACACAACACCTTTTATCACAGAAGAACCGCAAGTGCCTGTTTTAAGTACGTTGACGCCCTATCAAGCTGTGGCGATGATTGACAATCTTCAACAGCAACTGGCTATTTACCGCAATGTGCAAGATGTTTTATTACAAAAAAAGGTAAGCCTGCTTAAGCAAAGCGTGACCGATCTACCCGCTCAAGACAAAGTACTTAAAAAACGGCGTAAACAGCTCGATGCCCTTGAAGAACAACGCACGCAAATGCTAAAAGCGTTTTGGCCCCTTGCCCTTGAACCTGTTCACGCCACCATGATTCTTTTGGCGATGCCGAATGATCAAAAAGACGACTTCAATCAAGTTCGCAACGATTTAAAGGTGACGCTAACGCAAGTGACTCACTTGCAAGAAGAAACACAACGCTTGTTGCATGCATCCTTAGACTGGGTGAATCAAAGTATGGCGTGGGTCAAACAGCACATACAAGGTGGGCAAAAAGAACTCACCTACACCGCCCAAGGCAAAACCAAGAAAAACCAAAGCATTAGCACCATGCAACGCCAAGTTTAGTATTCGTCGCCGTACAGCATTAGAAAGAGAGCCTACCCCCATGATGAGTATTAGCCCAAGCTTCTTTGGATTTCAAACCGCACAACGAAGTTTGCTTGCGGCCCAAACAGCGTTGAATGTCGTCAACCATAACGTTTCAAACGCCAATGTAGAAGGCTATACACGCCAACGGGTGGATATGGCAACGTCCTATCCGCTTCAAACGTCAGGCGGTTTTTTCGTTGGGCAGGGCGTGAATGTCACAGGCATTACGCAATTAAGAGATAGCTTTTTAGACAAACAGTATCGGCAAGAACAAGCCGTTCAAGGGGAAGTGACCACCGCTTCAACCCTTTTAGGACAAACGGAAGGCATTATTGGCGAACCCTCTTTTTCAGGACTTTCAAACCGAGTGCAAGCCATGTTTGACGCCGTGTCTGATATGCGAAACAATCCGCAGAGCTTGCCTGCTCGAACCGCTTTTATTCAACAAAGTCGAGATATGATCCGTGTGTTTCAACAGCAGGGGCAACAGCTGGTGGACTTGCATCAGAACTTGGTGGGTGATTCCACCGCAGGGAGCTGGTCCAATAGTCAACTCGGTTTAAGGGTGAATGATGTCAATACGAAAATTGCCTTAATTGCCGATTTGAACCGCCAAATCGGGATTTCAACATCCGCCAATGCCGTACCCAATGACCTAATCGACAAGCGTAACCTCATGCTTGAACAGATTTCTAAAGTCATTGATGTCAAAACAACGGATATGCCCAATTACCAAGTGAGCCTAAGCATCGGGGGGCAGGACATGCTGAGAGGGGGTAAAGTGCTTAATACCCTAGCCCTTACCGCTAGTACCTTGCCCAATGCGGACAGAATCCCCGCTCGTATTACCACCGTAAACGGTGCGGTGGATATTACCGACAGCATCGCTTCAGGCGAAGTCAAGGCGGTTTTGGATGTCGCTGGTAATAATACAGCCATTAAAAATGTCTATTCCACCTTTGAAGACTTGTCTAAGATGTTAGAAACCCTTGCCACCCAATTTAATAACTTGCAAGCCACGGGTCGAGACTTAACAGGTACGCTCCACACGGCGGATGCTTATACGAATCTCTACAGCTTAGACCCCTCTTATGTGTCAGGGCCAAAATTGCTTTACTTAAAGGTTAACACGGCGTTTGACAACAATATGAACAAAATCGCCCTCGCTGATAACGATGCCACCGCACCAGGTAACTTTGCTGGGGTGGGGGATTCTCGTAATGCAGGGAAGATGGCAGCGATTAAGAATACCATATTTACGGTCTTAAACAACAACACGCTAGAAGGCTTTCATCAGAACTTCGTTTCGGCGTTGGGAACAGACACCAAAAGTTACAGCGATCGTAAAGAAGCTCAAGAAGACTTGTTGACTCAATTGCAGGGAAATCGTCAGGCGGTTTCAGGGGTGAATACGGATGAAGAAGGTTTGGACTTGATTAAGTATCAACGGATGTTTGAAGCGTCGTCTCGCATTGTGCAGACGTATAATGAGATCTATAAGAGCATCATCGGGATGGTGGGCTAATTTAAAGTATACCTTGATTGTCCCCTCTCCTAATTTTAGGAGAGGGAAAGAACGTCTGAAAGACGTTCAGGGTGAGGTTAAACCTTAGACTCCGTTTGTGGGTTCAACCGCCCCCTAACCCCCTCCTTATCTAAGGAGGGGGGACAAAGCAAAAAGCTTTTTAGAGCTTGCCTTGTAAAAGCGTGTAGACGGTTTCATCGGTTAAGTCCGCATGAATCGGCGTGACCGTCACATAATTGTTGCGAATGGCTTCCACATCCTCTTCCGCATGAGACCCCGTCTGCACCAGTTCCCCTGCGAGCCAGTAATACGTTATGCCTCGGGGATCTTGACGCTTTTCGTAAAAATCGCTATACATGCGATGCCCCAACTTACAGAGCTTCAGCCCTGCGTAATACTGAGCTTCCACCGCAGGCACGTTCACATTCAAAACCATGCAAGACGAATGCTTCAATAAATCCACCAAATCGGGCAAAACTTGGGCTAGATACCCACAAGCATCGTCATAATCAAATAGGGGGTTATAGCCGTCAAAGGCACTGGTCGCTATCGCTGGCACGCCATTCATGGCGGCTTCAAGGGCAGCCGACACCGTGCCTGAATACACGACATCACCTCCCAAGTTCGGGCCGTGATTCATCCCTGAAATCACGACATCGACAGGGGTGTCTTTCAAAAGCGTGGTAATGGCAAGCTTGACACAATCGCTGGGCGTGCCTGAAATGGCGAGAGCTTGTTGGACGTTTGCCCCTTCTTTGTTGAATTTGGCGGTAAAATCGACGGCTCGCAAAGGGTGATGCAGGGTCAAGGCATGCCCTTGAGCAGATTGTTCCTTTTCAGGTGCCACCACATAGACTTCGTGATGCTGGCTTAGGGCTTTGGCAAGGGCGTGAATACCGTTGGCTTGAATGCCATCGTCGTTGGAAATTAAGATTCGCATGGGTATATCTCTACTTCTATATTAAAACTCTCATGGTAATACCAGTTCACAGTTTGAATAGCGTATAAGCGGATTCTAGGAGCCTAGACTCGCAGATGTGTGAGGTGTACACAAACGTACATAAGCACATCGAGAATCGTAGCGACAACGAAGACGCCAGACGCTATTTAAAATGGGAATTGGTATAACTATTGTACCATGAGAGTTACGAGTTTAATGGGTAGTAGTCGAAACGTAGTCTTCTTAATTTTTAAAAACCCTCTTTTTCTACACCTTTAGGTGAAGGTCAAAGGGGCTTAAGTTCGTCATACTAAAAACGGATGACCTCATTAAAGTCTTATATTTTCACTTAAATACTCACAAATAAACCATCTTCACTGTAACGACTGATTAAAGAGAGAGACAACCCTAGATGCTAAGATCGCTATACACCGCTGCCACTGGTGCGACCACGCAACAGTTTAACATGGATATTATCGCCAACAACGTGTCAAACGTCAACACCACAGGCTATAAAAAAACCCGTGCTGAATTTCAAGATCTCATTAACCAAACCTTTTCTTCTCCAGGTTCATTAGGTAGTCAAGGCACGATTGATCCTGTCGGTGTGCAAGTCGGTTTGGGGACTCGTATTTCCGCCACGCAACGTGACTTTATTAACGGTCCTATTATTCAAACCGCTAACCCTTTGGATATGGCGATTCAAGGCGACGGCTTCTTTCAGATTCAGTTGGACAACGGACAAATCGGCTATTCCAGAGACGGTTCCTTCAAGCGAGACGCCAACGGGAGCATCGTCACCACAGACGGCTACCCCCTTATCCCGCAAATGACGATTCCGCAAGATTCCACCGAAGTGAGCATAGGCCCAAATGGTTCGGTAAGTATTCGGGATGCCACGGGTAACTTCCAAGAAATCGGGCAGATCCAGCTGGCTCGCTTTTCCAACCCTGCGGGACTTGAAGCTCAAGGACGCAACTTGTACACCCGTACACCGTCATCAGGCGACCCGATTGTGGGGCAGTTAGGGCAAGGCGAATTTGCCAGAACCACGATTGCACAAGGCTTTTTAGAAAACTCCAACGTACAGATTGTTGAAGAACTGATTAACCTCATCACCGCACAACGAGCCTTTGAAGCCAACTCTAAAGTCATGCAGGCTGGTGACCAAATGCTTCAAACCATTAACCAAATTGTGTAAGCTAGGGATTTTACTGTGAAAAAGCGATCCCTTTTTGTTGGGCAAGTCGTCGGCATTATAATGGGTGTTCTGTTGGGTATCTTTCCACAAGGGGCTTATGCAGAACAATGGCTGGAAGCTCCCCACCTGCAAGAAAAAGTCAAACCTTTATTGGATGCTTCTACGCAAGCTTATTGCCAGTCTCAAGGACTGAAGTCCTGCGATTATGTCTTAGGCATCAATGTGGCAGCGACTCGTAAGTTTCGCTCGCTTGAACTGTTGGCGGATGAAGCCTATCACCTTCGTTTAAATGGCGGGGTGGATGCTTCCGTGTTTCAGCAAGGTTACGGCAGTGTAAGCCTTTTGGTGGAAGGGGTGCAGTCCACTCATCAAACGACTTTAGTTTTGCCATTGGTTTTACAAAAGCAGGTCACTGCGTGGCAAGTGAAGGAAGCCATTCCGTTTGGAGCCAATGTGGTAGGGAAAGTGGAACGAGTGGCAAGCACTGTAAACTTACGAGACGTGAGTCAATTGCTTTTAAGCGATTTACCGCCTTCTACGATTGCTCGCACAAACTTGAGCAAGGGGCAGTTGATTACGAAGTTTCAGGTGAAGACGCCTCCTGTGGTTTTGGCGAATCAGACGGTGAAGCTGATTGTGGAAGTGCATCAAAGCACACGACCCATTCGCTTGGTTTTGGATGCCCAAGCCATGCAAAATGGGGGCATTGGGGATATGATTAAGGTCAAGCAAAGTGGCTACAATCACAAGGTGTATTTGGGGAAAGTTCAAGCGGATGGTAGCGTTTTCGTTAAGATGTAAAAAAAGCTTGCACATTTAGATTGATTGGATACACTAGTAAATGTTGAGGGTCGATTTGACGTCTGTCTATACACGTTCTTCAATAGCGAACAATTAAATAAAACGCTTATGTAAGCGGGAGTAATTCAGTGGTAGAATGCTTCCTTGCCAAGGAAGATGTCGCGAGTTCGAGCCTCGTCTCCCGCTTATTTTTTATACGTTTTTAAGGGGCTTTCTTGTTTTTGAAGAAATAATACAAAATGTCCCTAAAATACGTATTTATGCTATGCTGTTTATAAAGTATTTGTTGATTGATGCGTCCTGCACGCTTTGGAAGGAATTACAATGAAAGTCGAACTTCAACCTATTGAATCATCCGCCGTGAAACTCACGATTCATGTACCCGCTGAACAAGCCCAGCAAGAGTTTAATAAAGCCTGCCGTCGAGTAGGGCAGCGAGTCAATATTCACGGTTTTCGTCGTGGCAAAGCACCGTTACGCATGATTGAAAAAACGGTGGGTGAAGACGTGATTAAGCAAGAAGCCTTGGATCGTTACTTGCCTTATGTGTTTGCCGATGTGATCAGCGAGCAGAAGCTTGATGTCGTGGCACAACCTCGTTTGTTGGAATTGGATTTCAACTTGCAAGAAGGCATTCGTTTGGTGGCTGAAGTGGATATTCGCCCCACCGTGAACTTGCCTGAAGGTTTGGCTCTTTCGGTTGACGTTGAAAAATTGACGCCTATTGCGGATGCAGAAGAAAAAGAAATCCAAGCCCTTTTAGAGCGTCTTTCGAGTCTTGAAGCCGTGACGGATCGCACCGTGGTTGAAGGCACGGATGTAATTGTGCTTGACTTTACAGGTCGCCTCAATGGCGAAGAATTCGCAGGCGGTAAAGCCGAAGAATTTGAACTGGATCTAAGCAATAATAATTTCTTGGATTCGTTCACCATTCAATTACCAGGTAAAGAAGTGGGCGTGGGCTTTAATATCGACGTTCAATTCCCTGAAGATTATTTTGATGCCAAGTTGGCGGATCAAGTGGTGACTTTTGAATCCAAAATCCATGCCATTAAAAAGTATGTAACCCCTGAACTCACGGATGAAACGGCTCCTAAATTGGGTGATTTTAAAACGGTTGCCGATGTTAAAGCCCATGTCGCTAAATCGATTGAAACTCGTAATGAGCGTGAAGAAACCTTCCGCAAGCAACGTGCTGTGGTGGATACCCTCGTGCAAGCCACCAAAATCGACTTGCCCAAAGGCATGATTCAGCGTGAAGTGGAATCCATTATTGAAGATATGGGTCAACGTTTTAGCCAGCAAGGCTTGAACTTCAATGAGTTCCTACAAAATCGTACGGAAGAAATGACCGAAAGCTTCAAAAGCGAAGCGATTCAACGTATTACCACAAGCTTAGCCTTTGCAGAAATTGCGAAAGTGCATCAAGTGACCGTCACTGAAGAAGACTTCAATCAGCAAATTGCGGAAATTGCCGAAGCTCAAGGCACCGATGAACGCTCCATTTTGCGTCAGCTTTCTAGTCAGCCCAACGGTAGTCAAGCGTTGTTAGATCAACTCTTGGCACAGAAGGTGGTCAACATCCTACTTGAAAAAGCAACCTTTACTTGGGTAGAAGCCAAAGAAGCCGTGATTGAAACAGTCGCAGAAGCCCCCGCTTTGGAAGAAGTGGCAACGCCTGCCGAATAGTGTAATCCTTTATGCAGGGGAGATACGCTTTAGCTGTCGCCTTAATTTTGATTATTTGTTACAATAATGAAGTTCATTGTATTAGGATTAAGGCGTTAAACGTTTTAGAAGAGATTTAAGGAGAGACGAAATCGTGATGATGATGTCTAACTTTCAAGAGCAAATGGCTCTGATTCCCATGGTTATTGAGCAGTCCAGTCGTGGCGAACGCTCGTTTGATATTTTTTCTCGCTTATTGCGTGAACGTATTATTTTCTTAGGCACAGGCGTGGACGACAACGTCGCCAACGTGATTATTGCTCAGCTTCTTTTGCTCGATTCTGAAAATCCTGAAAAAGATATTATGCTTTACATCAATTCCCCTGGTGGTAGTGTTACCGCGGGTTTGGCAATTTACGACACCATGAAGCACGTACGTGCCAATGTTTCAACTATTTGCTTGGGTCAAGCCTGTTCAATGGGAGCTTTCTTACTTTCAGGTGGAGAAAAAGGCAAGCGTATGGCATTGCCTCACGCTCGCATCATGATTCACCAGCCTTGGGGTGGTGCGCAAGGGCAGTCGTCTGATATTGAGATTCAAGCTGCTGAAATTGGACGTTTAAAGCGTACCTTAAACCAGTTGATGGCATCTCATTCGGGGCAGTCGATTCAGAAAATCGAGCAAGACACGGATCGTGATTACTTTATGACCCCTGAAGAAGCCGTTGCTTATGGTATGATTGACAAAGTCATTACCAAGCTATAGTCTTAATTGAAGGACTTTTATGATGCGTTTTAGTCGTACAAGTCAAACAAAGACGGGAATTTGAAACAAGTTCCCGTCTTTGAATATCGTTTTACGGAGCAGGAGTTCCATACCTCATGTCAAAATCTGAAGAAACCCGACTTAAATGTTCCTTTTGCGGTAAAACGCAAGACCAAGTCAAAAAGCTCATCGCTGGGCCTGAAGTCTTTATTTGTGATGAATGCGTGGAATTGTGCAACGATATTTTAGCCGAAGAGTTCCTCGAATTTGCCAAAGCTCACGCGGTTGCTAAAGATCCCAATGCTCCAGATACATCCTTGACCATGATTGAAAACTTGCCGACCCCCAAAGAGCTTAAAGCTTTGTTGGATGAACACATCATCGGGCAGGAAGAAGCCAAGAAGATTTTGTCGGTCGCCGTTTACAATCACTATAAACGCATTAACTATGCGGTCAAACAAAAGCAAGACGGCGATGCCAAATCCGAAGTGGAAATCTCCAAATCCAATATCATGTTGATTGGACCGACAGGTAGCGGAAAAACCTTGCTCGCTCAAACGCTCGCCAAATACTTGGATGTGCCTTTTGCGGTTGCCGATGCCACCACGCTCACGGAAGCGGGTTATGTGGGCGATGATGTGGAAAATATCTTATTGCGTTTGTACCAAGCGGCGGATTATGATCCTGCTAAAGCGGAACGAGGCATTATTTACATCGACGAAATTGACAAGATTTCTCGAAAAAGCGAAAACCCCAGCATTACCCGAGACGTTTCGGGCGAAGGCGTTCAACAAGCCTTGCTTAAAATGATTGAAGGCACCACCGCAAATGTGCCTCCACAAGGAGGGCGTAAGCATCCGCACCAAGATTTCATCCAAATCAATACGCATAATATCCTCTTTATTTGTGGGGGAGCCTTTGACGGTTTGGAAAAAATTGTGGCACGTCGTGCCGAAGCCACCAGCAAAATTGGTTTTGCTGGAGAGGCGAAAACCGCTCCCAAAACAGCCTATGAACGTGATTTAGAAAATGCCAAATTGCTCAAAAAAACTGAGCCTGATGACTTGGTGAAATTCGGATTGATCCCTGAGTTTACAGGGCGTGTGCCGATTTTAGCGATTTTAGAACCGCTGGATGAAGAAGCCTTAATCCGTATTTTGAGAGAACCGAAAAGTGCCTTGTTCAAGCAGTATCAAGAACTTTTAGGGATGGATGACATTACTTTGAGTTTTCATGACGATACCGCTAAAGCCATCGCTCAAGAAGCCGCCAAGCGTAAAACAGGGGCAAGGGCCTTGCGTTCGATCGTTGAAGAAATCATGCTGGACTTCATGTATGAAGCCCCCAGCCGTGAAGATTTAAAAACGGTGCATATTACGCCTGAAATGGTGAAGCAAAAAACCATTTTGAAAGTGGTGAATACGCCTGAAGAAGTCGTTGTTCCTGAAGTGACGGTGGCTCCTAAGAAGGTTGCTTCTTAATATAGTGTTTAAATCTTTAAAACACTATAGTGTTACATCACCGTCTCTAACCCATGATGCAAACCATGCTCAAGCGAGCGGACTTTTTTGCAACATAACGCAATGCCTGCCATAAAGCAGTCTCGGTTAAAACTGTCGTGACGAATCGTGAGCATCTGCCCCAAGTCGCCAAACAAGACTTCTTGGTGAGCGACTAAACCAGGCAACCTCACCGAATGAATGTGGATCTTCCCTTCGGACGTCGCACCCCTCGCACCAGCGAGCGTTTCATGTTCGATGCCGTTGATCACCGCAAAATTAGGACGCACCGCTTGCATCATCTGCACCGTGCGAAGGCTTGTGCCACTTGGAGCATCTGCTTTTTGGTTGTGATGCAACTCGATTATTTCCGCATGATTAAAATAACGGCTGGCTTCTGCGGCAAAACGCATCATCAAGACGGCACCGATCGAAAAGTTCGGCACGAGTAAACCTGCCAACTGTTTCGATTTTAGTTTGGCATCGATGTCTTTTTCCTGTTCAGCCGTTAAGCCTGTCGCCCCAATCACAGGGGCAATACCTGCATCGATCATCGCAAGCACGTTGGCATACACGGTGCTTGGATGCGTCAACTCGACCCCCACCGTCGGTGGATGCGTGGCGTGAGCAATCGCCTCTTCCACGCTGGCATGAGCCTGAAGGTCTGATTTGGCATGGATTTTCGTCCCTGCCAAACGACGGCTGGTCGTGGCGACCAAGCATAGGGCGTCATCGTCCAAGCAGGTGGCGACAAAGGGCGTCCCCATTTTACCGCTGGCTCCTGCTATTAAAATGTATTCGGCGTTCATCAGGCGTTCCCTTTATGTATTGTTTTGACCCTTTTTATGTTAGCATAAAAACACCCTATCGAAGGAGACTTTACCATGACCCATAACCCAATTCAAACAAGCCTTGTTGATTTTGATGCCGTAGATTCAGGTGCTTCCTGTATTTATGGGCCTGTTAAAAGCTGGCGACTGGGGTCTAGTTTGGGGATGGATTTGCTCCTTAATCACTCGATTTGCTCCTTTAATTGCGTGTATTGCCAGTTGGGCGATATTCAGGTGAAGACGGCGGAGCGTAAAATCTATGTGCCGACAGAAAAAGTGGAGCATGACCTGCGTTTGAGCGACTGGGAAACCGCCGATTTGGTCACCATTTCGGGCAACGGCGAACCCACGCTCGCTTTGAATTTGGGGGAAGTGTTGCAAGTGATTCGTGAATATACGGCGAAACCCAGCACGGTGCTAACCAATGCCACGTTGTTGAACGATCCTGCGGTACGGGCGGATCTTAACTATGCAGATCACGTGGCATGTAAGCTCGATGCGGCGAGCGATGTCGTTTTACAGCGGATGAACCGTCCTGTGGCGGGCATTGATATGACGTCGATTGTCTCAGGGATTAAAGCCTTGCGTCAATCGTATGACGGCAAGCTTTCTTTGCAATGTATGTTTATGCCCACGAATCACGACGATGTGGATGCCTTGGTTGAGCTGGTGAAGGATTTGGATTTAGACGAGATTCAGCTTAACACGCCCAAGAGACCCTACCCCATGAGCTGGCTGGTGGAAAATCGGGGCAATCATGGCGAAGCGATTGTGGAAAGTCGTGTGTTGAAGACGATTAGTGAAGATGAGGCTCAACGCATTGAGTCGCTTTTTGGCGACGCCACGCAAGGACGCATCCCCTTGATTTCGATTTATCGCTAGAAATTATATAGTTTTTGTCTAATAACCATTAAACGATTAAATAGCGTATAATAGAGGGGTTACTGTTTGTTTGAAAGACACTAATCCATGACGACTAAAGAAGACGTACTCGCCTTTGAAAAAACCTTCACCGACAAGAAAACCTATCGTCGCTTCCTCTGCATTAAACTGAAAATCGTCGAAGGTCAAACACAAGCCGAAATCGCCCAACACACAGGATTTGACATCCGACACGTTCAATTGATTCAAGCCCACGTCCAAAAACACGGACTCGCTATCCTCAAGCCCAAACGTGGCATCGTCCGAAACCCCCGACTCTTGCCCAGCACGGACGTCGAAATCGTTTTACTCGAAAAACATAAAGGCAAGGTCGGCATCTATGACTTGCACCATGATCTCAATGCCCTTGTGGGACGTTGCGTCAGTGTTCAAGCTGTATACAAGCTCCTCAAACGGCACGGGTGGAAAGCCAAAGTCCCCCGCCCTGTGCATCCAAATCAGGACGAAAAAGCCCAAACCCTCTTCAAAAAAACTTCCAGCACTCATTAAAGATATTACAAAAGTAGCAAAGCCTGTACGTGTCTTTTTTCAAGACGAAGCTCGTTTTGGCAGGATCTGTCAAGTGCGTCGAGTGTGGCTCCCAAAGGGCGAGCGTTCTATGGTGAAAGCCCAGCATATTAGGCAATACACCTATGTGTATAGTGCCATTGAGCCGAAGACGGGTGAGAGCGTTTCGTTGATTATGCCGTATGCCGATACGGCTTGTATGAACGTATTTTTAGAGGAGTTGAGTGGTCGTTATGCGGACGATGAGCTGGTCTTGGTGTTGGATGGGGCGAGTTGGCATCGTAGCAAGGGTTTGGTGGTGCCGAGTAATATCTGTTTGGTGTGTTTGCCGCCGTATAGTACTGAATTGAACCCTGTGGAGCAGTTGTGGGCGAAAATGAAGTGGGCATTAACGAGTTTAATTCGCTCAGGACAAACCCTAGAAGAAGCCTTCCACTCCTTCTTTCAAAATACCACTTATTATATATAGTAAAAGATAGGTAAAATAGGCTATAATAAAGGGGTATTTGTTTAGTTGGAGAATCCCTTATTTATGACTTATCCTTTAGCCTTACGTCAACTTGCTGTAGAAAAAGTGCGTCAAAAAGAAATGACTCAAGCCAAAGCCGCCA
>CANGYO010000031.1 GCA_947458095.1 Vampirovibrionales bacterium
GGCGGCTTTGGCTTGAGTCATTTCTTTTTGACGCACTTTTTCTACAGCAAGTTGACGTAAGGCTAAAGGATAAGTCATAAATAAGGGATTCTCCAACTAAACAAATACCCCTTTATTATAGCCTATTTTACCTATCTTTTACTATACAACCTATGACTTTAGAAAGTGCTACTGACTATTTTAATCGAGGGTATGAAAAACAGGCTTTAGGGGATTATGCTGGTGCAATAGAAGATTACACTCAAGCCATTGAGATTGACCCTCCAAATGCCGATGCCTATACCAATCGAGGGATTACGAAAAGTTGTATCGCTGACTATTCAGGAGCGATTGAAGATTATAATAAAGCCCTTCAAATAGATCCACAAAATGCCGATGCTTATTGTGCCAGAGGTTTTAGTAAAAATAATTCGGAAGATTATGTAGGGGCAATTCAAGATTGTGAGCAAGCCATTCAAATAGACCCCTATTCTGCCAAAGCTTACTGTATCAGAGGTTTTTCTAAGAATGGTTTAGAAGACTATGCAGGGGCGATTCAAGATTGTGAGCAAGCCATTCAAATAAATCTACATTTTGCAACGGCTTATTATGGACGAGGGGTTGCAAAAATAGAATTAGGCAATAAAGCCGAAGGCTTTGCCGATCTAGAAAAAGCCTTAGAACTCTATGAAGTTCAAGGTGAAGTGGAAGGCTATGAAGAAGTGCTTAAGTATAAAAAAGAGATCAGTGATCCTGATGAGTCAGAAGAATCCTAATTATTTTAGCTTGGTTATAAATGGGCGTGGATTGGATAAGAAAAACTTAAGCAAAGGCAGGACGTTGGTCTTCATACGCCTTGATCTGATCCGCAAAACTCAAGGTATAGCCCACTTGATCCAAGCCTTGCATCAAGCACTTCTTCCAAAACGCCCCAATTTCAAAATGCTGTTCGGCTTGATTTTCAATCACCACCGTTTGAGCCTCAACATCCACGTCCACACGCAAGGCAGGGTTCGCATCACAATCACGACGTAACCTGCTCACCACGGCTTCAGGCAATTCAATCACCAATAAGCCGTTTTTCAAGGCGTTATTTTTGAAAATATCCGCAAAGCTGGTGGCGATAATCGCTTCAAAGCCGTAATCCACCAACGCCCATGGGGCATGCTCACGAGACGATCCACAGCCAAAGTTATGCCCCGCCACCAAAATGCGAGCGTGTGCATACTGCGGTTGATTCAAGACAAAATCAAGGTTAGGACTGCCGTCTTCCATGTAGCGAAAATCTGAAAAGGCGTGTTCGCCCAAGCCTTTACGGCTGGTGACTTTCAAAAAGCGTGCGGCGATAATTTGATCCGTGTCAACGTTGTCCTTGTTCAAGGGGACGCATCGGCTAGAAATGTGGGTAATCGGTTTAGGCATGAATGGCTTCCTTCTGTACTTCTCTGACATCAACGAGCTTGCCGTGAATCGCCGCCGCTGCCGCCATTGCGGGAGACACCAACACGCTACGACCGCCCTTGCCTTGGCGTCCCTTAAAGTTGCGGTTACTGGTGGATGCACAATACTGCCCCACTTCAATGGCATCGCCGTTCATGGCAATACACATGGAACAGCCGGGTTCACGCCATTCAAAGCCTGCGTCCTTGAAAATGACATCCAAGCCGAGGACTTCTGCCTGCTCTTTCACCACTTGCGATCCTGCCACGACCAAGGCTCGCACGTTTGGACTGACTTTCCGCCCCTTCGCTACACGAGCGGCGGCTTCTAGGTCTTCCAAACGACTATTCGTGCAACTCCCAATGAACACAACATCAATCGGCAAACCCTTCATCGGCTGATGAGCCGTCAAGCCCATGTAATCCAAGGCATCGGCGAGATCAGACGCTTGCGTATGCGACGGTGGAGCCTCAGGACTTGGCACGTTTTCGTTGATGCCACACGCCAAACCGGGATTCGTGCCATAGGTGACCATCGGCTGAAGGGTCGTGGCATCGAGTTCCACCACGGCATCAAAGCTTGCCCCTTCATCGGTGGCAAGCGTCTTCCAATAGGCGACGGCCTCTTCCCACGCCTGCCCCCTGGGAGCCAAGGGCTTGTCTTTCAAATAGGCAAAGGTGGTCTCATCAGGGGCGATCATGCCTGCTCTGGCACCAGCTTCAATCGCCATATTGCAAACCGTCATACGACCTTCCATGCTCAAGGCACGGATCGCTTCGCCACGGAACTCCAGTACATAGCCAGTACCCGCATCCATGCCGAGCTTGGCGATAATAGCGAGGATTAAATCTTTCGCCGTCACGCCTTCAGGCAAGGCACCATGGATGTTAATCGCCATGGTTTTAGACGGATACTGCAATAAACATTGCGTCGCAAAAACGTGTTCGATTTCGCTGGTACCGATGCCAAAGGCAAGGGATCCAAAGGCACCGTGCGTGGCGGTATGGCTGTCTCCGCAGACGATGGTTTGCCCTGGTAAGGTAAAGCCGAGTTCAGGTCCAATGACATGCACAATGCCTTGATGACCACTGTCTGGCCCATAATAGCGGATGCCTTGGGCTTTGACGTTCGCTTCTAAGGCTTCGATTTGGGCTTGGGCTTGAGCGTCTTTCAGAGGGAAGGAGCGTCCGACCAAGGTGGGGATGGAATGATCCACCGTAGCGATGGTGAGATCGGGGCGACGTAAGGGGATGCCTCGTTCCGCTAAGCCTGTAAAGGCTTGGGGCGAGGTCACTTCGTGGATGAGGTGCCTGTCGATGAAAAGTAAGGCTGGGGAGCTGGGGTCTTCTTGGTGGACGACGTGAGCATCCCACAATTTTTGATACAGGGTTTTGGGCATGGGGGCATCCTCTTTAGGCACAGTATAGAGATACATATATAGAAAGCTCTGCGAAACTCAATTGCCTTAATCCCTCCCCTTTAAGGGGAGGGTTGGGGTGGGGAGTAGATGTGAAAATTGGATTCTAAGCATCCCCCCCTCTCGTGAGCCTCGCTCCTCAAGGAGAGGGAACAGGGCTTTCGCAGAGTCTTCACATACTGTATCACAAAGAAAATAGGAGGAAATGTAAAGAAATCGTAACATTTCACACCGATTTCTACACCCCGAGATGAACGGCTGGCGGTATTTGCTTCACCCACAGGTTAATCTCTGTAGAAAGGTATTGTCAAAACAAGCACGAGTCCCTATACTAGTCTTTGTAATGAATAGGTCATTTAACTCTTATACAGATTTCTTATGCAGATATAGGCCGTTCATCAAAAATCTTATGCGTTTATCTTAAATAGTGAATCGTCTTAATGCGGAGCCGTGGCTCGTCGCTTTAGGTTAGGGTCTTGTTTAGGGATTGGGAAGGAAAATACATGATGAATTCAGTTATGCTGGATCCTTTAAATTCGGTTAATACCTATGCCTACCAAGGGCTGTATGCTGAATTAGATGCCCTTGTTCAAGCAGAGCAAGCCGTTTACACCCATGACCAATGGTTTAGTGAAGAATCACGCACCATTGAACGTAGCACCAAAGGGGCGTTGAAGCGAGTGTATCGCATCGTGCATCAACAAGACTTTCTGTTTAAAATGCTCACCTTACTTTTTGTCTTGCAATCTGTGGGAATCTACTTCTTCTTTCAATAGAAAATCTTCCCCATTAAAATTACAAAAAGAAGCCCCGCGGGATCAGGGCTTCTTTTTTATAGTTTAAGCCGATTTACTTTTGGCACTGGCTTTGGCTTTCACCACAACCCAGCTACTGTCGCCATACTTGTCAACCGTGCGGACGCCATAGTCATCGTCGTCTTTACGCTTACGCTTCTTCTTTGGTTTGACGGTTCTATCGTGGTCATCTCTATAGTCATCGTCATTGTCTCTATAACGATCCAACTTGCGTTCGAGTTGAGCAATGCGTCTTTTTAATTCGTCTGTACGGTCTTTTGTTTCGTATTTTTCTTTAACGTCATCCACCTTGTTTTGCTGAGCGTACTTGAACATACGTTCTTCTCTTGCACCTTGCTGATTGCTTGAAATCAAGCCAATGAAAGCGGGTGCCAAGGTGCCAATTAAATTACCCAAAAAGCCACGCTCGTTTTTTGTGTCTTCTAGTTTCAACTGTTCTTTTTGAAGACCTAAGTCACGAACACTGGTACGATCGGCAAATGCCAATTGACGCTGTTCACTAATGTTTTGAAAACCCAACTGAAGCTCTTCACTTTTGTCCTGAAACGCCAGTTGATGCTGAAATTGTTGCAAGCCAATACGCGCCAAAGGCACTTCGTTTTTGGCTCGTTGTAATAACGCAGGGCTACTTTGATGCAAATTACTCAATAAAGCCGCTTGGGTGAAATCACTTCCCACACCAAAAGTGGAAAGATCATCAAAGGAATTCAACTCATTCGCATTCAGAAAAGGGTTTCGTTGAAGAAAGGGGTTCCGTAAAGAGGCTAAAGCCAAGGTGTTGGAATCAACGCTGGCACCATTGACTAAGTAGTTAGGGCCATAAAAGTTTTGGTTCACCGCAAGATCTTGTGGTGATAAAAGGGGTGCAGATGTAGCAAAAGGCAAGAATGATGTCATGGAAAATACTCCTAGGGTCATAGGGTGGGTTAGGGTTACATAGGGTTGGGAATAAGTGGAGGGTCAACATAAAGAAAGGGTCAAAGAAGAAAGGGGTGAGAGAATCTTAATCTTATATTTATATAAAAACAATAATGGAAAAGCTTTGTGCTAGTGCTATAATAAAGCCATAATCAGATGTGCCAAATTGCAACATTTCTTTACAATACGACATTGTGTAGTAAGGTTTATTAGCCCATGCCTCGCCCTGCCTCTTCCAAAGCCTTGACCTTTTTTAAAGAAGCCTTCACCCAAGGCGTCTTTGGTCATGCCTACCTGCTCACAGGGCAAGATACCCAATACCAGTACGACATCGCCATGCACCTCGCTCAACTGCTGAATTGCGAAACCCCCATCACCGAAGGCACAGGCTCGCCAGAACCTTGCGAAAGCTGTCGTTCCTGCAAGTGGATCGCGACAGGTTCCCACCCCATTGTCAAAGTAATGAGCCGTTTGACCTTTGAAGATGATGAGTCTTATGCGTCTAAACCCAAAGCCAGCCGAGACAAAGACCGCACCCAAATCGCCACGGCTCAAGTCAAAAGTCTGCAAAGCTACTTGTCTCGACAAGCAGGGATGAATGAGCATCGGGTGATTATTTTTACCGATGTGGAAAAAGTTAAAGCTCCAGCCTCTGCTGAAGACGTAGATAGAAAAGGCGTTTATCCGCTTCCTTTTGAATGGTTAAACGACGCCAAGAATAAGGCGTTTAGCCTTGAATGGCAACCCTTGACACAAGGCGTTTTTAATGAAGCATCCGCCAACCGATTCTTAAAAAGCTTGGAAGAACCACACCCTCGCACGCACTATTTTTTCTTGACCCGTAACGCCGAAAGCTTGCTCCCCACCATTGTGTCTCGATGCCAAACCATCTACGTGCCAAGTATTACAGCCAATGCTACGCCGTCAGTGATCTTGCCCGATTCCTTAAACCAGTGGATGCACAACGCCTTTTATAATAGGAATCCCCTTGAGGTGCAACCCTTGTTCCAAGAACTTGAAGGAACGCTAAAAGACATAGGCATGACGCCCTTACAAGTCTGTCGACTGTTTCAACACGCCTTACAAGCCCCTGCTTATAAAGACGACACCTCTCGTTATGTACGCTGGCAACAGGCGTTGGCGAAGATGGAACGTTACCTAAAGCAATCTTGCAATCCTGCCAATACCTTGTGGGGGCTGTTGGATGCGGTGGTCTAGCTAAACCTCTAATACTTAATACTACAGTATAAAACACGACTAAAAAACTCTGCAAAAGCTACTTTCGCTTCAAGCGAACATCCTCAATCACCAAGTCATTCATACTGTTGAAGCTCAAGCCTTCGACCCACGGTTGATTCAACCACAATTTACGACGTGTAAAGAGCGGACAAATCACCGTGTCTTGCATCAGCAACACACGCTGAGCCTCATCATACACGGTTTGACGCTGGGGGCCATTGGGCATCATGGCGGCTTTTTCGATCAAGGCATCGTAACGAGCGGACTTCCAGCCTGTGTGATTGTTGCCGTTACTGCTGTGGAAGAGGCTTAAAAAGCTGTCGGCATCAGGATAATCCACAAACCACGTCAGCAAAAATAAGGCAGGTGCATCGTATTCCAAACGAGAGAGGTAAACCTTCCAGTCGAGCGTCCGCAAGGGAACGTTCACGCCCAAACCGCCTTTCCACTGAAATTGCAGAATCTCGCCGATTTTTCGCACGCCGTAATCATTGGTAAAGGTCAACGCAGGCATCTTGGTATTCGGATGCTCCTTGAGATAGCCCTGCCATATCTGTTGAGCATCGCTTGTATGGGTGGAATGCCCAAGTTTGGCGTTATAGCCAAATAGGTTCGGCGTCACAAAGCTATTCAAAGGGGTTTCCCCACTTTTTAAAAGCGAAGGGAAGTAATCGCGTTGCACGCATTCACAAAAGGCTTTGCGGATGCGTGGGTCGTTAAACGGTGCCTTTTTCACGTTAAAACCCAAGTACTGAATAAAGCTTATGCCAACTTCTTTGGCTCGGGGATCTTTGGCGTAACGGGCGTATTCAAAGTTTGAAATCACGGTGCCAGAATCCGCCATATCTAGCACGCCTTGCTCAAAAAGGGTGACGGCGGTGTTTTGATCGGGGATCATTTCAAACTGAATATCGGGGCGTTCAGATGCTTGCCCGTCCCAATAATAGGGATTCGGTTTGAGGATAATACGGCTGTCATGCTGCCATTGACTCAACAAAAACGGCCCGTTGGTGATGTAATGCCCTGCTTCGGTGAACTGGTTGCCATAGGCTAAAACGTTGTCTTCACGGATGGGAACCGCCACAGGAAACGCCAGCATCGCAGGAAAAAACACATTGGGGCGACGTAAGCGAATTTCAATGGTTTGGGGGTTTGGCGTGCGAATGCCCACTTGTGAAAAGTCGCTAATCGTGCCGTTATAAAAGGCTTCGGCATTGTGAATCGAAAACAAGAAAAACGCATAGGCGGAACCGTTGCTTTGGATGAGGACTCGCTTCCACGCATAGACAAAGTCTTTCGCCGTAATCGGCTTGCCGTCGCTCCACTTAATATGGGGACGCAACGTGAACGTATACGTTAAACCATCAGTCGAAACCTGCCACGATTGAGCCAGTTCAGGGGCAATCTGGGCTTGCTTGTCAAAATCTGTTAAGCCACGCATAAGTTCGTGGATGACCCTTCCGCTGGTGCTGTCGGTGTTTCGCAAGGGGTCGAGGGTGGGGGGTTCTTTACCCAAGTTGAGGGTGACGATGTTGTCGGTAGGGAAGGGCAAGACATGGGGCGTCACAGACTCCGTTTTTTTGAAGAATAGAAACACCCCTAGCAACGCCAATGCAAGGAGGCTCCAGCGTAGGAATGGTTTTTGGAAGAAGGGAGGCATCTGGGGTTTCATTCGTTCATTATACCATAAGCTTATTTTATGTTAGAGTAGTTTAAAGTCTTTAAGAGTCCTGTTCCCTCTCCTTGAGGAGAGGGCTAGGGAGAGGGGGGGATTTCCAAAATCCAGTGTTTACTCCTACTCCCCACCCCACCATGGTCGAAAAAGTTAAAACTTTTTCTCTTGGGAAAGAAAACCGTTGGTTTCCTCTCCCAACCTCTCCTTCCTAAAGGAGAAGATTCACTTCGTGAATGAGAAAGCTTATTTCCCTCCCCTTAAAGGGGAGGGGGTAAGCCAAAAGCCTAGCAAAAAGGATGCTTCTATGATTGACGCCGATGCCACGAAATCTCACCCCCAAAAAGAATCGCTCATTCGTGTGCGAAACCTCAAAAAACGCTTTACCGAAGACGGTCCTTGGGTGTTAGACGACATTAGCTTTGACATTCACGCCAATGAAACGGTGGCGATTATCGGCACCAGCGGATGCGGTAAATCCACCCTGCTGAATTGCATCGCTGGGCTTGAAACGGCGACTGAAGGCACGATTGAGATGAACGATCCGAATTTTACGCTGATTTTTCAGTATTCGGCGTTATTTGATTCGATGAACGTGTTTGACAATATCGCCTTTGCCTTGGTGGAACCGCCTGATGACAATGAGGCTCGTAAAAAGTTTAAACGTCTGCCTGACAAAGAAATTGCTCGCTTGGTCTATGAAAAGCTCGACATGGTGGGGCTTCAAAATGTGGCGGAAAAGTTCCCCAGCGAATTGAGTGGGGGCATGCAAAAACGGGTGAGTTTTGCTCGTGGGATTATTGGCAACCCTCGCATTATTTTGTATGATGAGCCGACCAGTGGCTTGGATCCTGTGGCGTCGCACGATTTAGAAGATTACATGAACGTGTTGACCCGTCAATTACAAGCCGCAAGTGTGGTCGTGACCCACACCATTTCCACCATCTGCCGTACGGCGGATCGTGTGATTCTGCTGAATAAGGGCAAGATTCACTGGGAGGGGTCTCCGCAGTGTTTGCTTGAAACGGATGAGCCTCTTGCCATGCAGTTTGCGAAAGCCGCTTTAAGCACCACCCGCTAGCATTAAACCAAAATTGATAAAATCTGATAAAATAGTTCTATCGATTTATACTCGTTTCAAAAAGGATCTTAAACTATGGGTACGAAAGTGTTAAACGTGAAGTCTATCGTCGCAGGGCTTTTAGCGGTAGGGATGCTCGGGGGATTAATCATTGCCTTGTTTTCACTAGGAGGTTCGCCTCGTGTGGAACAGTCACCCGCCCCTGTGCAAGAAGAAGCCGTCGGCATTGAAGGGGAAGGTGATGGCTTTGAAGGGCTTTATTTGCTGCCGAAGGCATCGATTGCTCCACGGGTGAAGGCTCAAGCCGTCAACGGTTCTGTGGTAGACACCGAAGCCTTTCAGAAAAAAGGGGAAGGTACTATTTTGATTTTTTATCAAGGCGTGTTCTGTAGTGTCTGTGCGGCTCAACTTGAAGGCTTTCAAAAACTAGCCAGCACTTTTAAGAAAAAACATTATAATGTGGTGGCGATTAGTGCAGACACGCAACCTGAAGCCCTAGAGCGACAAGGTAAATCAGGCTTAAGCTTCCCTGTCGTGCCTGACCCTGAACGTGCCATTATTTCTAATTATGGCGTTGCTAACGTGAGCCGTGGTAATATCGCTTACCCCACCATTTATGTGCTAGACAAAAATGGACGTGTTAGCTTCACATTTGCGGACGCTCGCATGACACGTTTACAAGCCCCTGACTTGCTCAAAAAACTCGGGACTCTTTAAAAACCCCCTTGAAACCCCAAAAGTCCATCGTCTAGATTATATTCATGGGATTGCTTGGGTTTAACCCTTTAATGCCTTGATATACTAAAAGAATGTATACCCCAAAGGGTCACTATTGACTTTAAAGTGACGTATTAAAGCGAGATTTTTATGTCTTTTGTGCCTTCTGACGATCAAGAAACGTCATTGGAAGAATTTAAACTTAATGAACGTTCTTCCAAAGGTTTAACGGTTTCTAAGGAGCAAACCTTACGTGGTCACTTAGGCAATGTGAAAACCAATAGCCCTTGGGAACTCTTTGTTTCAAGCACGTCTTTTGATCACTTAAGTCAACTGCCGTCAGAAGCGGACGATGAAGAAGAAAAAACGGTTTCTCAAGACATTGAAGACCATTCAGAAGATTTAATGTCGCCTTTTATAAAACGCTTATTGCATATTTCTGTTTTAGGGTTTAAGCGACGCTTTAAAGAAGCTTTCGATCTCGCTGAGTCGAGTCAATATAATGCTGAATTTGAAGGTTGGGAACGTACACGTCTTCAAGTTGAAGCCATTTGGCAACGCTACATGCACCGTCCTGATCAAGAAGCCAAGCAGTGTATTCGTCGCTTAAACGAACTGTATGTGCAGAGCCAACGCACCTACACGCCAGATCAAATGCAAGAACTTAAGCCTCTGATTTATCTGTATCAAGGGCGTATTCACTACGATCAAAAACATTTTGGTGTGGCGATGAGATGGTACAAAGAAGCCCTCATGTCTTGCCCTGAAGCTTCCTTAACACACGCACGCTTGCTCGACAGTATGGCGATTTACTACGAACATGCAGGTAATTTTTCGCACGCCTTACACCTCATGCAGGATTCTCTCAAAATTAAAAGAAAGCTTCCCTTTATTCATGAATTAGGCGTGAGCTATCAAATACTGGGGCAGACCAATTTACTGGTCGAACAATTCAAAGATGCCCAAAAGCATTTAGAACGTGCCTTGTCCATCGCCATTCAGATTAAGGACAGTCGTCGTGAAGCAGAGTTAATGAACGATTTAATTAAAATTGCCATCATTAACCATCAACTTATTAAAGCGTTACATTTGACCAATGAATGTATGAGCCGCTGTCAAGCACGACGTTTATGGAGTGCTTACGGTACCGCTCGTTTGTATCGTGCTTATATTCACTTTTTAAACAATGAACTTGATGAAGCCCATACCCTTTTGGTAAATGACATCATCCCCTTATTGAAAGACTATGCCAATGAAAAAGCGTATGGCACGGCCTTTCGCTTATTAGGGGCTCTGCATAATTCATGGGGGCAACGTCGTGAAGCCTTAGAAGCCTTGACGGAATCTATTGTCATTTTCAAACGTCAGAATCGTCATGATGAGCTGGCGAAGACCTATTATGAACAAGCCCGTTTATATATTGCTTTACAACAAAAAGATTTAGCCATTCAAAGCTTGTTCCATGCTTTGAATGTGGCTCAACAATATAATCTCATGTTCTTGGTGCGTCCCATTGAAGATGAACTCTTTATTTTAGCCCCTGAAAAATGGGAAAAAATTGCGGAACATCGCTTAAAATATGAAGCTTTTACGCCTTTAGAAACGATGTTAAAAGCCCATGTCACTTCTCCTGAAAATATTCAAGCCGCAGCCATGAAAGTCATGAATGATAATACAAAGCCAGACGAATCCGCCGATGGCTTAGCCAATGCGAATCCCAATGCGTTGATGTCCTTATTACGTTTAGGGCAGACCATTTCGGCAGAACGAGAACTTGACAATATCTTAAATATGGTGCGTGAAGAAACCGTCAAAGCACTGGGAGCAGAACGTTGTACGGTTTTTGTGTATGACAAAGAAACCAACGAGCTTTGGAGTAAAGTTGCTTCAGGCATGGAAGGCAAGACAAAATTGCGTGTCAGTGCAGACAAAGGCTTGGTCGGGCATGTTTTAAAAGTGGGTGAAACCCTCAACATTGCCGATGTGTATAATGACCCTCGCTTTAATCAAGAAGTGGATCGTAAAACGGGTTACCGCACCCGTAACGTTCTGTGCATCCCTATTTTGAATCGAGAGAATGAATCCATTGGCGTGGTTCAAGTCCTCAATAAAGTCGTGGGATCCTTCACCAAAAGCGACGAAGATTTGCTTAATGCCATTGCGGCGACGACAGGCATTACCCTTGAAAATGCCATGATGGCACAAGAACAACAGCGTAGTTTTGAAAGCTTTATTCTGACCTTGTCTTCTACTATAGATGCTCGAGATCCAATCACGGCAGGGCATAGCGAACGTGTGGCGGATTACTCTCTATTGGTGGGAGATGAACTCCAAATGCAACGCAATGACATGGAAGTCTTACGTTTTGCCGCTTTATTACATGATATTGGTAAAATCGGCATTCGTGAAGAAGTCTTGACCAAAGAAGGCAGGCTGACCATTGACGAATATCAGCATATTCAGGAACATGCTCGCTTTACCTTTGAGATTTTACAGAACATTCATTTTGCCAATCACTTGCAAGATGTCCCCTTAATTGCGGCGTCCCACCATGAACGAGTGGACGGCAAAGGCTATTACAAAGGGCTTAAGGGTGATGAAATCCCCCTTTTAGGACGCATCATCGCTCTAGGCGATGTCTTTGACGCCATTACCTCGTTGCGTCATTACCGTAGCCGTATGCCCTTTGACAAGGTGCTAACGATTATTCAAAAAGACGCAGGTTCGCATTTTGACAGCGAAGTGGTGGATATGTTTTTCAGAGTCCCGCTTTACCGTTTGGCGGAAGTGTTGGTCAAAGAACGTCGTGTTAAGAAGATTCAAGAAGTGTCGCCATTGGTGAAGTACATTGATCGTCATGTCAATTTGTCGGAGTTTCATCAGATTTTAGGTAAAACTGAAAAGACCAAAGCTGAGCAAGAAATCGATAAGTATTTTTCGGCGATTTACTATGTGTTGCCCAGTAAACAGCAAGACAACCTGTAGACCTCTAAAGCGTATCAGCTAAGGCTTCATGATCTAATTTAAACAAGCAGTGTGTGCATCGTATTTTAAAGACCACCCACGCCTTATGCTCCAAGTCTTCTCGAAGATGCGTCAAGGTCGTCAGTTCGGCACCGCAGTCGGGGCAAGGCCAAAAGCCTTCCGCATTGCGTTCCATTTCTTTTAAAGGCAATCGCTTGCCGTTATTGAAATGAGCCACCAAGTGATAGTCCACCGATTGAAGCACCACATCGCCTGTTAACGTAATCGGCGGAGGCGTTTCGTATTGCTTGAGTTCTGCAGGCGTCATTTTTAAGACTCGGGTGAGTCGAGTGCGGTTCATCACCGACATAAAGTGAAGCCGTCCTTCTTCGATCTGTTCTAAAAGAGCGAGCGACAAGCCCGATTTTTCTGCCACCACAGGCAGGGGAAGATCTAAAGCATTGCGTCGTTCTTGTAAGACAGACGCCAGTGAAGGACGGGTTTGTTCAAGCGATGCCATACATAAAAGCTTCCTGTACAAGAATAAACGTATTGAAACAGAGTTTTAGCTTAGCATGCTTGAGTAGGAACATCAAGCAAAGACAGGGTACGCTTTCCGCAGGATGTAACATTTTGTAAAGGATTCCTTAAGTTTCCCCCAAATCTGCCGATAGTTATTTTGGAAGAGCTTTACAGACTTCCATCTTTCTTCTGAACAGGGGGACATAGCAACGAGAGGCAGTACGAAACCGTATTGCCGTTTTTCTTATCTGAATTTCTTTAATAAAAACAATCGTTTTATCGGCAAGACGGGCAGCAACCGTTTTGTTGGCATAGTTGAGGGTTTGTGGCACTTGAAGCAAAGGTCGATTGTGGGGGAAAAGGCTGTTGTTCTTGTTTTTGTTGTTCTTTTTTTCGATGTTGACGTTTTTCGTAAACGTCATGCCCATATTGAAAGACTCCCACAGGATCTGTTCCCACAAACATATCAGGCAGATCGTCTGCCAAACGGTTTACATCGATTTGGCTTTTTAAAGGCACATAAATAGATTCTAATCCCCGAAAGCTAATCACGTTTGCACACCTGTTGATAAATTAAATAAAAGAAATTACATCAGCATAAAACCTATATAAGTTCCTGTTTGTGCTATTTTATAAGAAATAATTTATCGTAAAGGATTCCTCTATGAACGCCCCCACCGAAAGCACGGTTGATCTATTCCATGTCGATGCCTACGACTATACGCTCCCTGCGAATTTAATCGCCTCGCACCCCCTGCCCAATCGTGACGATTCACGCATGATGCTCATCGACTGCCAAGGGGAATCCTATGAACATAAAGGCTTTAAAGACTTGCTGGATTTGATGAATCCCAACGATTTACTGGTGGTGAACGACACCAAAGTCTTGCCTGCTCGTTTTTTGGGCAAACGTCTTATGGCAGACGGCACGCTTGGTGAAGGGGAAGTTGAAGTGCTTTTATTGCACCCAACGTCACAAGGCGAACTCGACTGGCATTGCTTGATGCGTCCTGCTCGTAAGCTTAAGGCAGGCACGGTCATTGTGCTAGAAGACAGCACGGCGACTTTTGAAGTTGTCGAACAAGGCAAAGAAGGGCATGGCGTAGTGCGTTTGCACTTGAATGAAGAAGCCAGCCTTCATGCGTTCATGTACCGCATTGGTAAAATGCCGATACCGCCTTATTTTAACCGCCCTGCGAATGAAGAAGACAAGGAACGTTACCAAACCGTGTATTCTGAAGTGGAAGGCTCACAAGCCGCCCCCACGGCGGGCTTACATTTTACGGATGACGTCTTAAACGCCCTTGCCGAAAAAGGCATTCAAAAGGTGAGCGTGACCTTATCGGTCGGCGTTGGCACCTTTCGCCCTGTCATGGTGGACGACATTCGCCAGCACGACATGCACGGCGAAGCGTACACCTTGCCTCAAGCTACGGTTGATGCGATTTTGGCATGCAAGGCTCGTGGGGGGAGGGTCTTTGCGGTGGGTACAACCACGACCAAGACGCTTGAAACCGCTGCTCAAAACCAAGGAGGCTCTCTACTTAAAGGCGAAAGTGGCTGGAGCAATCTTTATATTTACCCTGGTTTTCGTTTTGAAGTGGTGGATGCCATGCTCACCAATTTCCACCTGCCGAAATCTACCTTGTTGATGATGATTTCCGCCTTTGCGAATCGAGACTTTATTTTGAAAGTCTATGAAGAAGCCGTCCAAGCACGATATCGTTTCTATAGTTACGGCGATTGTATGCTTTTAATGCGGTAGGCATTTACTGATCCGTCTGAATATCACCAGGAAAATTAAAGTCGCTGGCTTTGATGTTCTTTAAAAAGTCCTTGAAGGCTTCGCTTTCTTCTTCGTCCTTTTCTTCATCTGCACTAACCGTACCGTCTGACATGACATGAGGGCTTGCAAAAATAGGGGCATCCGCACGCAAGGCAACGGCAACGGCATCAGACGGGCGGGCGTCTAGCTCAAGCTCGTCATCGCCGTCGTCGACTTTTAAATAAAGGCTGGCGAAATAGGTGTCGTTTTCAATATCTTTAATCACCACACGATCCAACACATAGCCGGTGAGTTCAATGAGGTTATACAGCAAGTCATGCGTCATCGGGCGGTTGGACTCGACCGCTTCTAGCTGGCGAATAATAGCACTGGCTTCAGCTGTACCGATCCAAATGGGTAAGGCACGGCGTTTGTCTTGATCCGTCAACACCACAATGGGGGTACCTGTTCGTGTGTCAAGGGCAATCCCCATCACCGAAAGTTTAACAAGAGATTCAGGTTCATTAGACAAACTCATTAATCGTATTCCTTAAGGTCAACCATATTGTTTCTTTAATGATAGCAAACTTTTAATGCTTGGACTACTGCCTATTTTAAAAACCCACTAAATAGTGTCGATTTATAGCAACCTTCATAAATATCCTATTGACGAACATTTACAAGTGTCGTAGAATAGAGTTGTAGAATGCGTTAACTGAAACTTCTTCGTGTATTGCTTACGATTTTTAGAATCCCCTGCATAGGATATAACAGATGATGATGGTTGCTTCACCCCTTTCAACGGGTAGAAAACTTCATATGCCTTCCCCTTACGACACACCGTTGAACAAGGGCTTAGACAAAAACGCCCAACGAAACTCGGCTTTAGCCCCTCATCTTCAACAGCAAGAAGAACTCTTGGCTCCACCGACGCCACAACCTCGCGTGGGTTCCACGCAGTCGATTATGAAACAACGTGAAGTCCTTCAGCAAGACGTTTTTCAAAAGCAAAATACGCAAGACACCAACTATAGACGCAGTAGTTTAGAACTGCCTCAAAAAGCCCCTTCGGTCATGGAACAACTCCAGCAAGTCGCCAATACCACTCGCCAATTTTTAAACCAGCTTGACAGACTGAATCAGTCTGACCTTGCTCGTCGACAAGCTCAAGGCACGGAACTTCAAATGACAGAAGGTCGGCACCAAGTGCATCATCAAAATGCGACCTTATATATGCGGATTAAAGAGCCTTCTTTTGTGAGTAAATCCAAGCGTGAAGAAGATATTGCTCGTCGAGTCGCACGCCAGCAACGCATGGGCATAAAAAAGCCGAGCGACACGCATTCGACGAAGCACGACAACTTGGCGGCGGATCAAGAAGAAGACGCTTAACGATTACTGGTTATTGCTGGTAAGGGTGAAGCTGTCTTTAATATCTTCAGAAAGCATTTGTTTGGTGCTTTGCATGAGGGCAGCATTGGCGTTTAGTTGCATATCAATACGAGCGGCTTCGGCATCTAAGACTTGCGACATTTGTTCCATTTGTTGCACACGCATATCCAACGCCTTATAGCCTTCGCTGTTAGGATCCAGTTTCGCTTCAGCAAAACGTAAACTTGAGTTAATGTTGATCAAATTTTTACGACGTTGACTTAAAAGGGTTTTTTGATACTCCAAATCCTTTTGCTGAGAAAGGGAGTCATAATAAACCATAGCATTGAGACCGAGCATAGCAGGGACTCCTTTATAAATAGAGTGAGGGAAGAAACACGATACTTACATAAAACAGCGTCAAGCTTCTTTTGTGCTAGTCGAATTAAGCCAGTTTGATATTCGCTTGTTGACGCTTTTGAAAGGCGGCTTCTAGCTTGTCGCTCACATGTTCAGGCATCACCAAACGATGGTGTGCTGTTGCGTACAAATCAGGCGTGCCGTGAAAATCCGTGCCACCTGTCACCAGTAAATCATGCTCTTCAGCTAAGCTACAAAAGTACTCAATCATAGGGGGACTGTGGCTCTTATGAAAAGCCTCAAGCCCCATCAATCCGTAGCCAACGAGTTCAGGAATCAGCTTTTCAATCCCTTCTGTTAAACCAGGGTGAGCAATCACAGGGATGCCGCCGCTTTCGTAAATCGCTTCAACCGCCTCATGCGGAGCCACCGTTTCACGTTGCACATAGGTCAACGAATTAGATTTTAGATACTTAGTAAAGGCTTCGGACATGGTACGAACCGCCTTTTTTTCTAGCAAAATCTTCGCCACATGAGGACGCCCAATCGCCCCTTCAGGGTGAGACAAGCCAAACACGTCATCAGGCGAGATTTTGATATTCGTTTTACGAGCAATTTTTTCAACCATCGCTTTAATCTGCACCCGACGGCGGGCTTGATGCTCGCTCATGACTTCTTGAATATAGCTATTGGTGTCGTCAATAAAATAGCCCAGCACGTGCAAGTCTTCTTTGCCCCAATGCGTATTGATTTCAATACTACGAATGAGGTTTAAGCCCAATTCTTGGGCTTTAGGCACGAGACGCTCATAACCAGCGGTGGTGTCGTGATCCGTCACGGCAACCGTTTTTACACCTTGAGCGGCGACAGCAGCGAGAAGCTCTTCAGGTTGAGAGGATCCGTCTGAAAAGACGGTGTGCATATGGTAATCAGCTTTGGCATTTGGCATTGCATTCGCTATTCCTTTTTTATAGTCATTGAAGTAACCTTATCATCTTAGCGTAATTTAGCTGTAATGAAAACCCATTTTTAAGACGATGTTTCAAAATTGATATTGTTACAATTGAATAAAACAAGAAAAAATGTTTACCCAATCGCTTTTTAAGCCCTTTGTAAAGTAATAAAACCGTCTCAAAATCTTAAAAAAATATAAATATCGTTACAATTCAAGGCACTTGTGTTTTTCCTGTGCTATAATGGAATAAAACTGAAATATATTTTTTATTTTAGCGTCCTTAAATTGATTTATCATTTATTTACCTTCCTTATTAAGGGGTTTTGACGCTTAAGCGACCTTCATCTAATGATTCTGCTTTGTTTGGCGAATCTGCGTTAAGCGTCAGGTTTTGATGGGTATGTTGTGCCTAGCCTGTGAGCCTTACACTGAAACGATTTATGTTTACTGATTTATTAAAGTGATTTTGTGAGGATTCTAAAAATTAAAGCGATTGATTAAACTTAATATAATGTTATAACCATCCCCTGCTTGAACAAGGGCGTTTGTCCCACTATTTAAATGTTGTTTCTTGTTTATGTGTGCCAATAGTTAAGCAAGCAGCTGGGTAAAATAGAGTATAGAGGCTTATGTTGTAAGAATGTACGAAAATAATTGTTCCAAATGTGGAATTACCTTTGAAACCAAGAACCCCAAGCGTATTATTTGCCCCGATTGTTTGTATAAGACACGGGCTGCTGAAGAAGGCCCGCAAGCACCTCAAGGGGGCTTTCGTGAAGAAGGCGGTTTTGCACCAGCTTCGGACGATCAACGTGGCAATTACGCCCCACGTCAAGGCAACTACCAAAACCGTGGAGGCTACCCTCAACAAGGTGGTTACCAAGGTGGCGGTGGCTATCAGAACCGTCCGCAAGGTGGTGGTTACCAAGGTGGCGGTGGCGGAGGCTATCAGAACCGTCCGCAAGGTGGTGGTTACCAAGGTGGCGGTGGCGGAGGCTATCAGAACCGTCCGCAAGGTGGTGGTTACCAA
>CANGYO010000032.1 GCA_947458095.1 Vampirovibrionales bacterium
CCCAACGTGCTAGAAAATTGTGGCATTGATTCGACGGTGTATCAAGGTTTTGCCTTTGGCATGGGCGTGGAGCGTTTGGCGATGTTGCGAGACGCCATTGACGACATCCGCATTTTTTACACCAACGATCAACGTTTTTTGAAGCAATTCAAGCCCAAGTACTAAGGAACGTCTTTAAAACGCCCATAATGGGTGCTTTCTGTGTCAAAATAAGCCGTTTTTCCTTTATGTACGTCACTGTACACGCAGTCAAAGCCGTTTATTTTTCCTTAAAATCCCTCCATTCTTGACATTTTAAAGACCGTCCCTTTATACATTATTGAGGAAGCTCCCTTGCCTAAATTGAAAATCAAACGTCTGCCGTCTAAAACCCAAGTTGCCTTAACGATTCCTAAGGTGCTAGACGGGCATTTTTTTTCGCATCATATGCAAGGCGACTTACATGTCAGGCTTGAACGCATTGAATTGCCTGACAAATCTTTGAAGGCTCCTGTTCGCTTGCTTCATTTGTCGGATGTTCACCTAGACTGGAACACCGAAGCATGGCTAGAGGCACTATTGCCCCACATTCACCGTATTTGCGAAAGCTATGAAATCGATGCCATAATCTTCACAGGCGATGCCATTGCCTTTGGACAAACATATTTGCCTGCCCTTAGCGACTGGTTTAAGGCGTTGCCTACCTTGCCGTGTTACGGGGTCATGGGTAATCATGATTATTATGAAGTCAGTCGTGGTAAAGCGGTTATTGAAGCCTTAGAAGCTGGTGGCGTGCATATGCTGGTGAATGAATCTTACTGGCACGAATTTTCAGATACTCAAGGGAGCCTACATTTTCATGGGGTGGATGACTTTGTGAAGGGGCATCCTGATATGGCGGCCTTGATTGAAACGGCGAAAGAAACGCCTGAACACAATCATCTCTTGCTGGTGCATAACCCTGCTCAAATGGCGGAGCCTTTTGCGTGGGGAGCCTTTGATTTAGCACTGGCTGGGCATACGCATGGGGGGCAGTTCCGTTGCCCGAATTGGTTGGCTCGTTTGTTGAGCGAATCGCCTTATATCCGCAACTGGTACCAGCTTGACGATGCGTTTTCTGGCAACGGCGGATGCGAGCTTTTTGTGCATCAAGCCACAGGTACAGCAAGCGTCCCTTGCCCGATACGTCTGCCGTTTATGAGCCGTCGCTTGCCCATTTCCGTGCCTCGTTGGGGCTTGATGAGTGAGCTGGTGATTCAGGAGTTGGTGCCACAAACAGTCTAGCCTTAAGTGGCGGTAGCACTGTCCTCTTTCGGAGCTTCGCCGTCTTCAGTGTCGGCGGTGGCTTCTTCTTTTTGAGCCTTCATTTCTTCAACAGCTTGGTCAAAGGTATTTTCATTGGGTTCCATGAGGTAAAACTTCAAACGAGTCACCAACAACAACGGACGCTTGAAATGACGAGCAGGATCCGCTTTTTTATCATTAGAATCTTGATTGTTAAAATTCGTCATCACCCGTTCACCCAAACCTTCATAACTTAGGTACAGGGTTTCCACTTGTACCAATTCTTTTTTAAAGGTGGCAAGGGTTTCAATAAAGGCTTTGACTTGTGCAAAGTTGCCTCGTATTTTAAGTTCCATTTGGGTGGAATATAAGGGTAAATCAGGTTCTTTAATGGCCTTGAACCGTTCTAATTCTTCAGGGATTTCACTCGGTTTTTCGCCTTGCAAAAGATCCTTACCTTTATCTAGGGCTTGACCAACAAAGTTCTTCTTGTCATCGCCAACCGCATAAGGCTGAATGGTAATGAGTTGATTACCTGTTTGAGTGGTAATTGTGGAAAGTACACGCATGAAGCCTTTCATCCGTGCTTCAAGATCTTTGTTTTCAAAAGCGAAGGAAAGCGCCGTTTTATTTTCGTCGTAGCGACTTTTTCCTCGTCCCACATCCTGATTGAGTTCCATCTGCTGGGCTTCAAGTGTTTTCACTTCGCTGAACGCAAGTGCTAAGCCAGACGATGTTTCATTTAAGGCTTTTAACTGAGGTTTTATCAACATAGAATAGCCTGAAAATAAAATCCCAATGGAACACATCGCACTGAGGAGTATGGCTTCGCGTTGATTAAATTCCATGAGTCGGGATCCTTTATGAAGGGAATAGGGATGATTAATTGGTCAGGTCTTCGGTTTTTTCGACTTTTTCAGCATCGCTGGGTTTAGAAGCACTTTCTAGCTTAGAAGGACTGCTTTGTTCAGTATCTTCTTTTTTACTTTCATCAGGCGTGGCTTCTAAACCGTCAGGGGGTTTTTCTGGAGCTTTTGGGGTATTCAGTTTTGCACTATTTTTAGTATGAAGTAAGCCTCCCAATTTAAAGCTATAAATGAGCGGTTTATTGGAACTGACTTCTTCTTCACGAATGTAGTGTAAGACAAAGTCTCGACCGTAATGGCGTTGTTCTAACTGATTGGTTAGATCTAAAATATCTTCATGGCGAAGAGCATTGCCAACAATCGAAATTTCTTTGTCGTAACCGACTTCACTAAACCATAAGGAAGAAGGCAGATGTTGAATATCGTTTAAAAGTCCAAGTAAAATGGTATTAACACCTTTTGATTCATTAGCGATCGATAAAATCTTTTCAGACAGTAGATTCCGTTGGGTGTAATAGTCAATTTGATCTTTTAAGCGTGCAATTTCGGCGCTGAGTTGAACTTTATTTTTTTCAGTTTGAATTTTTGTGTTTGTATTGGATGTATTGATGCTCATGGTGGTCACCCAAGCAATACCCACAACAGCACAAGATCCCAAAACACAAGGTAAGACCAAAGACATCAATAAATTGTGCTTAAAGTCCATGTCTTGTAAAGCAGACGCACTAAAGCTCCCAAAAGAGCCTAATGAAAAGCCTGACTTACTTTTATTGTAAGGGGAACGCTTGTCTAAAAAGTTTAAGCTGTACGGTTGGGGTTCTAGTTCTATAAAACATCCCCCGACGGCAACTACACCAATATCGGCACGATCGACTTGTAAGGAATTGGGAACTTCAAAGCTTCTAAAGTTTACCCCAATGTGTTGCTGTAAATGCTGTAACAGTACATAGTTTAAACGATGCGAAAACCAAAATAATGGCTCAAAGGGTTTGACGGCGACTACAGTTCTATGAAGTTCATTCACGAGGTCTTCTAAAACCACAGGATTTTCATTGGCATTGGCTAAGACTTGACCTGAAAGGGTGATTTCACGAATATCAATGAGGTTTCGTCCACGCCAAATAAAGAAACGTAGTCGATCAAATTCGTGCATCATTGACCCCCAGCAAAAGTTAGGGTCGTCTGCCTCTTCTGCAATGCTGGACATAATGCCTGTGGCAATCATGCTCCGAATAACTTGTAGGGGTTCTACATCAATCGAAAGAAGTTGTATTTTGGCATCTAAGCTTGCTTTTTGATAGCCTAAGAAGGTATCTTTACGCACCGCACTGTATATCAATTTTTGGTTGGCGGTATTGATGGCATCGCCAATTTCTTCAAAGGCGACAATGGCTTCGGTGTTGTCAAAGGCTCTAAAACGCTCGGCTTCACTGGCTAAGAATACATAGTATTCTTCCCGTTCCATTTTAGGCAGTTCCATTAAACGCAAGAGGGTACAAGGAATAGTTAGATGGATTTTTCGAGTGGGGGCATCTAAATCTTTCATCATTAAGGTGAGTAAGTCGCTTAAAATAGCGACATCTGCGATGACATCTCCCCCTGAAACCATTAGACCCATAGGCATTTTATGCACCACGGACTTAATGACTTCTTGGCGTTCATGGCTATAAACCGCCCCTTCTATTTCGTTGGCGGCAATGCTGATTGAAACGCTGAACTTTTCTTTTTTCTTACTCATCGAAGTCTCATTTTCCTCGCCTTTCTTAAACAGAACGTCACTTAGCTAGAACGATTGTGTTTTAAAATAAGAAAAAGCGTCTTGCATTTTGTACTTCTCTCTCCCCATTTCATGTATAATGGAATGATGAAAATTGCACAAAAAGATTACTTTCATTATACCAAAGCCGAGTGGCGGTTATGGGCAAAGGCTTGGCGTAATTCATTCATGAGTGGTACGTTTCACGCAACACGTCCTAAAAAAAAGGTCGATGTGCTTATTGCTTCAACTTTGGATGCCTTTTTAGAAGAGATTTCCAAACATTGTGATACCTTGACTTTGGCGATTTACTCGCCAACGCAAGGGGAAGTGGATCTTACGAGCTTATATGCAAAGTGCTTAGAAAGCGGGCACACGCTTATCGCCCCTCGCATTGTGGGTAAAGGTCAATTGCTCTGGCATAGGGTGAATCAATTGCCTCAAGACGCCCCTGATCTATGGCAAGAAAATCACTACGGCATTTGGGAGCCTCAGACGTCTCTTCCCGTGTTTGAAGGCTTGCCTCATGTGGTGTTAGTACCTTGTTTGATGGCGGACTTTAGAGGTGTTCGTTTGGGGTATGGGGGTGGTTTTTACGATGCTCAACTCAAGCAATGGAAGACAGAAGCGAAGTCTCTTAAACAGCCACTTCCCTTGAGTGTGGGAGTATTATATGAAGAAACGGTGATCCGTGCCTTGCCTGTGGATGAGTGGGATGTACCGCTAGATGTTGTTTTGAGTGAAGCGGGTTTGTATATTTCTAGCCACTAAAGCGATAATACAGAAACATAGCGATGCTCAACGTCCAGCAATAGTAAGAAAACACCGTCAACGGAAAGCGAGCCAATAATTTCAACAACCACGCAATACACGCATAACCCACCACAAAAGACGCCAGCATTCCCAGTAGAATGGACACCCAAGGCAAGCTTTCATACGCAATGCCTACTTTCGCCAGTTTATAGCTTTCATACACCGCCGCACTGCCAAAAATCGGGATGCTGAGCCAAAACGAAAAGCGAGCCGCTTGGGGACGAGTCAGTCCACAAAGTAAGGCGGTTGCCATAGTCGAACCTGAACGGCTGATTCCTCTAAAAACTGCAGCGATCGATTGAGCCGTACCAATGCTAATGACTTGCAAGGGCTTAAGGTGTAAGGTCTCTTCGGAAGAATGTACCTGCTTGGCGGATTGTTGTTCGGCAAAGGCGAGGAGGCATCCTGTTAAAAAGAGGTTTAGGGCAATAAATTCAGGGTGATGAATGTAAAATTGGGTGACATCAGGCACGCCTTTGAACAAAGGCACATGTTGAAGTTTAGCGAACAAGACTTCACTACCTTTTAAGCCTACTAGTGCGAAAATAGAGGTCGTCGTAAAGGCGAGAAAGCCTCCCCATAGCAGGGGGAAGGTTTGCCACGTCTGACCGTTATCGTCTTGAACGGTGGGGGTTTGCTGAAAGACAGCAAGCAAGAAGCGACCCATTTCGTGGCGGAAGTAAATCAACACAGCGAGCAAAGTCCCCAAGTGTAAGGTAATATCGAAGAATTCGTCTACAAAGGCATTGGGGGGCGGGTAGCCAAGCCATTCGGTGAACGTTCTAAACAAAACCAAGTGAGCCGAACTGCTCACAGGGATGAATTCGGTAGATCCTTGAAGCATTCCTTTTAATATGGCGTACCAAGCTTCCATTTGCGTGTTCCTTATTGAACCTGACTCCATTAATATAAGTCAACCCCTAGCACATGGTCAACTGTAGCGTAATCCCCCTCTGATGAATCCGCAGGGTGAGCGGTCACAATCACCCAATCCACTCGCAGGTTTTGATAGGGTTCTTCATGCCCTGCCAAAAAGGCATCAATACTAGCAAGTAAGGCTTTTTTCTTGTGGGGTGTTAAGGTTTCATAAGCGGTTTGACGATGCTTCAAATGCCGTGTTTTAACTTCTACAAACACCAAATCTGCTTGATCATAAACAATGAGGTCAATTTCTCCCTGTTGATGCACTCGAAATCGTGCGTCTAAAATACGAAAACCCTTTCGTTCTAAAAAGTGGTGAGCGACCGCTTCACCCCACCGTCCGAGATCTTGATTATGGTTTTGTTTAACGTTTTTAGGCATTAGGGCTTGTTTCAATGAGGCTTTCAAGTTTTTCAGGCTTTGGGGGATTTTTATGTACGACCGATGCCTTAATTAAACCGAAATTACTTAAAACACGCAAGGCTTTTCCGATACTGGCATCCGCATTTTCATTGCCCGTGTCTTTCACATATAAAATTTGTCCGTTTTGATGCAAGTTTTTTCCGATAAGGTGATGCTGTGAACTATTGTGAACCTCTACATGTTCATTCAGCCATCGACTAAACGGCGATTTCGACGAAAGCAAAAACTGCTGCACCAAAACCGCCAAGCCTGCAAAGATTCCTGCATAGACAAAGGGTTTACCAAACCAGTCTTTCCAAGGCCTATGGAGGGTGAGTCCTTTTAGTCTGCCCCGCTTAAAGGGACTACCCCGCAACGGTTCTGGAATGTGAGACACTATATCGAGCAAAGCTTTGTCGGCTTGATGAGGCATGAGTTGACGATAAAAAAGCGGATGTTCTAAGAGTTTTTTTTCATGGGGGCTTAAGTCCTGCCATGCTAACTGTTTAAGCGAAGAAGAATCCTGACCTTGTAAAATACGAATAGGTGCTTCTTTAGAAGAAAAAGAAGGGTTCCCGCTGAACTGGCCGATATTTTCAACCGTGCTAAGCACGTGGTAGTGGGTGTTGGTCTTCGGATCTCGCACCAACATCGATTCGGCGCGTGCATGACTGTTCAAGACAAAGGTATAATGTCCCGTTTTGCCATTTGTTTCTAAGGCGTTTTTACCCTCAACTTTAATGGGAATCAAATCGACTTTATATTCTTCATCCTTACGCTGAAAGGTATGGGTCAAGGCCTTCAGCTCGCCATTAGGGTTGAGATGGGCTTCAAATTGTGGGAAGAGGCCATGTTTGTTTTTGAGGTTACGGTTAACTTGAAGACTACCGTCTTTGGCTACTTGCACATGTGTGTCAATAAAACGATTTTCTTGATAGACTCGGCGTAAGACATCCGCATATTTTTTGGGGGAAAGGCTCAAGGCGTCCCAAAGGGAATGATAGCGTTGTCTAACTTTTAGTTTTTCCACCACATCACCTGCTTCTAAGGTTTTTAGATCGTATCCCCCACGAGGTAACGCTTGATTTTTTTGCCAAGTGCCAAAAACGTCCAAGTGGTATTCTTTGCCTGATTGAGGATCTTTCCAAACTCGTGTAATAGGATATTTCAAAGCTTTTAAGGCTCCCACGACGAGGCCCAGCCCTGCCCCGACACCCGCAAAGTAAAACGGGGAAACCTTTCGCCATTCACTTAGCTGACTGACGCTAACCCTTACTTGTGGTTGACTGTCTTTTTGTTGAGCGGCTTTAACCCGAAGTTCGGTATGCTCCGTTTCCACATGCTTGAGGGCTTGAATATGTTTGACCGCCCGCAGCTCTGAATAGGTGAGCGGTGTATTGAACATAAATTCTTTGAGTTTACTAATCATGAAGGGTTAAGCCGTGTTTTTATGGTAAGTATAGACGACAAAAGCCTAAAAACCGCTCCATCTTAAAAGATGCTAGGAGATATAGTGATTCTACACGGTATCCAAGTAATCGGGGAGCTGGTAAACAGGCGATGCGTCCGACGTCGCCACAGATGCCAAGCCTTCCACCGCAGGGATAACGTCTTGTGCGTCGCCGTCTTCCCCGAGTTTCATCCACTGGCTATGGTTGGCAGTTTCAGTCAGGATGTAGTCCTGACCATGCACACGCAACCAATGCAGTTTCGTGCCTGTGTCGAGCGTTTGCACATCCAAACGCTCAAGCCAAGATGGCATGGCGGACACTGAAGGCATCGTGGGCTTGGCTAAAGGCGTGACCGCCTGACGGGTTTGAGGCGTTAAAATACCTCCCCATGAAAGACGCATCGCCTGCCAAATGGCGATTAAAATCGACTTGCCTTCTTCCAAATGAGCCACCTTCACACGTTCTGCCCATTCCACAAACCAAACTTGACGCATCACCCAAAGCCCGATGCCCAAGACCAACAAGGTATTGAAGAGTATCATGCTCATGTTGACATCCCCACCCCCTGTGGCGGCACTCTCACTAGACGGCTTTAAAATATCGGCAAGCGGAATCGCCTCTTCTGCGAAGGCGGACGCAAGGGTCGTCCATGCGGTGAGCAGTACAAAGGGTAATGTTTTGATGAAATGTTTCACTGTAGCGACTCCTTCAATGGTGTAATTTCCTTTAGTTTAACATTGGTCAAAAAAATCGTCGAATAGCTCCTCTGTTTATGTTAGAATTAAAAAAATTGATTTTTTTGGAAAAAGGAACTGTAGATGCCTCCAATTAGAACATCCGCCTGCTTTTGTACTTATGACGTGCGTGCCATTGTCACCCCTGACTTCTTTGATGCCGTGACCTATCAGCACATGGCTCGTGCCTTTGTGAGCTTCTGCCGTCAACAAAAAGGAGCCAACAAGCCCTTTCTTCCCTTTACAATCGCCGCAGGTTACGACGCTCGTCTGCATAGCCCCGAACTTTTTGAGGCCTTGAAGAATACCTTGCTCGACTTGGGGGTCAACGTCATCGATTTAGACTTACAGCCTTCGCCTATGGTGTATGCCAGTGAATGGCTCGATTTACCTGAAGGCATCCACAAGCCTGATGCCACATTGACGGTGACCGCAAGTCATAACCCTGCTCCGTATAACGGCTTAAAATGGACGCTAAACGGTCATGCCCTCACCCGTGAAGACGTGCAAGACGTGAAAGCTCTTTTTGAAGCACAGCAAAAAACAGCGCTAGAGCCTATTTCCCCTCGTGGACAAGTGACGGCTTACAATCCGATTCCCGACTATTTAAACTGGATGCAAGCGAACTTCCCTAAGAATGTCCACCCTCTTAAAATTGTGGTGGATGCAGGCAACGCCACAGGTGGCTTGGTGGCGGTTCCTTTATTGGACGCCTTTGGCATAGAATGCGTGCCATTATTTACGGACGTTGACGGACGCTTCCCGAATCATCACCCTGACCCTTCTAAAGCCAAAAACTTACAGGATCTCATCCAAGCGGTGCAAACGCATCAGGCGGATTTTGGTGTCGCCTTTGACGGCGATAGCGATCGTTTGGGTGTGGTGGATGATCAAGGGCGTGTGATTGCGGGGGATTTTCTATTATTATTGATGACGCAAGCCATGATGCGTCGCCGTCGAGTCAAGTTTCCTGATGAAGCTCCGCCAAAAGTGGTGGCGGAAGTCAAGTGTAGTCAGCACTTGTTTACAGGCATCACGGAAGCAGGGGCTGAAGCTATTGTTTCGCCCACAGGGCATGCGAAAATCAAAGACACCATGAAAACGCAAAATGCCGTTTTGGGCGGTGAACTAAGCGGTCACTTCTTTTTTAAGGATGAACATTGGGGCTTTGACGATGCCTTTTACGGCATGATGCGTATGGCACAAGTCTTGGATGATGCCCGTCAAATGGCGAGCAATCCTGAACTGCCCTTGAGTTCTTTGGTCAACAGCTTGCCTAAAACCATGATTTCGGATGAATTGCGTTATGCGGTGGATACTCAATTAAGCCCTAGGGTGATGAGCTATCTGAAAAAAGCCTTGCAAAAGCGATATGAAGAAAATAGTCTTTTTGGCAATCAGGCGATTTTAGGACTTTCCACTTTGGACGGCATTCGCCTTGCGTTGGATGGAGGATTCGTCTTAGTGAGGGCGTCAAACACAGAACCTGTCTTGAGTTTGCGTTGGGAAGCTCGTAGCGAAGAAGACTTGGATGCGTGCGAAACGAAGTTGTTGTATCTCATTCATAAAGCCGTTTCGTATGCGGAAGCATTTGCCGAAGGCGTTTTTTTACTGTAGGCAAATACAGAACATGACGCACACTAAAAGTAAGTAGGTAAACGTTCATCGCCTCCATAAAGAAAGGTTTGATCAATGTAACAAAGTGTTGAAATGGATTCAAGAAAAGGATGTTTGTGCCGAAACATTAACAGTGTATTTAGACGATACATCTGATACTTTCATAAAAAAAAGGAATTAAGCCTGTGTCAACCCAAAAAACTTCTGTAAAAAAAGCGTTTACCTTGACTGAGTTATTAGTGAGCATGGCGATATTAGGACTCATTGCTTCGCTGACCTTGCCCCACATGTTTATGTCGATGGATCGAGCCAAAAAGCGGGCTGTGTTTAAAGAAGCCTACCAAGCCTTACAAGACGCTGTGTACGCTAGTACTATGGAGGGTGAGGCTAATGCTAGTTGGAATATTGTCAATAGAAGATTAAATGTTAGTAAAATTTGTGATACAAATGCTCGTACTCAAGGGTGCACTAGCCATCAATTTGGTGAAGCAGGAGAACCTGGCGTAGTACTTTCAACAGGTGTTACAGTGTTTGGGTTACATCCGGTGGTATCTTCGGGAGACGCTTTTGTGATTGGTCTAGAAGACTTCCCTCAAAGGGAATACTTCTATTTTATCGCTAATTATTCTGATAAACCTATTGATATGAGGCAGTTCTTTGATGGGTATGGGGGGTCGACGAACTGGATTGGTTATCCAGTGCAATATGTTCCTGATCCAGTTGTTAGACCTGGTCAATTAAAATGTGTGGAACAAAACTGTTTAGATATGTTTAACAATTGAAATCGTGCGTTTTAGCCACTGGGCAAAGGGCTTAAAAATAGGGTATACTGAAAATGATTGGCTTTTTGAAAATCGTATCATTTTAAGCCTTCCAACGTAGTTTAAGTAGAATTTCGTGTGTCGAAAATCGGGTTTCGTGTGTCAGAAATGGGTATTTTGTGTGTCAAAAACAAGGGTTTCGTGTGTCAAAAACAGACTTTCCGACACACGAAATTAGGGCGTTTCTTCATATCTATAGTGTTCGCTAGATTTTTTGTGAAGAAGTGTAGATAGACCTACATGACTGAACAAAAAATCGTCGCGACAACGAAGAGCCCACAAGACATTTAATCGTTTAAACGGTATTAGGGCAACTGTTGCATCGTCCTGTTAAAAATTAACACACACGAAACAGTCTAAAATTAGACTATTAATTGGTGCTTGTCATTCTAATATGTTTGGTTTACATTAGTCATTGAAGCCTCTGGTCTTCAGGTCTTTATTGGCCACTGATAGGTAAACTATCTTAATTTTCAGTTAGAAAAGGATACAAGGAGATATTCCGCATGGCCCGATTAGTCGGTGTGGATCTACCAAAAAACAAAAAAGTGCTCTATGCACTTCCTTACATCTATGGTGTAGGTTACAGCCTTTCTAAAGTCATTTTAGAAAAAACAGGCATTGACCCTGACAAACGTGTAAAAGACTTGACCGAAACCGAAGTCAACAAACTTCGTGAAGCGATCGAAGGCACTTACATCGTTGAAGGTGACTTGCGTCGTCAAGAAGCAATGAACATTAAGCGTTTAATGGAAATTGCGAGTTACCGTGGTATTCGTCACCGTCGTGGATTGCCTTGTCGTGGTCAGCGTACGAAAACGAACGCACGTACACGCCGTGGACGCAAATCGTCGCCCATTAAAGGCAAGAAATAATTAGGGGTTAATGAAATGATGGCAAAAGCAACTAAGCCAAAAAAGAAAGAAAAGAAAAATGTGGTTCAAGGCATGGTCTTTGTTCAATCCACATTTAACAACACCGTTGTAACGTCTACAGACACGCAAGGCAATGTCATTGCTTGGGCGAGTGCTGGTGTGGCAGGCTTTAAAGGGGTTCGTAAAAGTACGCCATTCGCCGCGCAATCCGCTTCGGAACTTGTAGCAAAGCGTTCAATGGAACAAGGTATGAAAACGGTTAAAGTGTATGTGAATGGACCTGGTTCAGGTCGTGAAACGGCGATTCGTGCCTTACAAGTTTCAGGACTTGAAATCACGTCAATCAAAGATGTTACCCCCATTCCACATAATGGATGCCGTCCGCCTAAACGCCGTCGCGTTTAGTGCTTAAAAGATGTTAAGGAGATTATAACGTGGGAAGATATACCGGCCCAGCCGCCAAAATATCCCGTAACCTTGGGGTAAACCTAACGGAAACCCCTAAAATCGATGCGGTTATGAAGCGTCGTCCCTATGCCTCAGGTCAGCATGGGCAAGCACACAAGAAAATTTCTGAATTTGCTCAGCAATTAAAAGAAAAACAACGTCTTAAAATGCGTTTTGGCATTCGTGAAAAGCAACTTCGTCGCTATTACGAAATCGCCAACCGTAGCAAAGGCAACACAGGTACGATTTTGCTTCAGGTTCTTGAACGTCGTTTAGACAATGTGGTCTTCCGTGCAGGATTGGCTGAAACGCGTCGTCAAGCACGTCAAATGGTCGCACATGGTCACTTCTTGCTGAATGGGCATCGTGTAACGGTACCTTCGATCTTGGTGAAAGACGGCACAGTGATTTCGGTGCGTCCCAATAGTGTGGATTTCGTCGTCCGCACGTCTGAATCCGCTCAAGCTTATGTAAGCCCTGCGGTATGGTTGACGGTAAGTAAGGAAACGGCATCGGTTCGTTTTGACCGCTTGCCTGAACGTGAAGAGCTGGATCCCAACACTCGTGAACAACTTGTGGTTGAATACTACTCTAGATAAGTTTGGAATTTTAGTATATTATTGTATTACGAGATTTTAAGTGATTTGGAGGTTCGTGTTCACTATGATTGAACATTCATTAAATATCAAATGTCTTACCAAAAACACAGAACATGATGGTTCTGTGTATGGTAAGTTCGTTTTAGAGCCTATGGAAGGCGGTTACGGTACGACCATTGGTAATGCGTTGCGTCGTGTCTTACTTTCTTCGATTCAAGGTTCCGCCATTACGTCAGCTCGCTTTGAAGGCGTTTCCCATGAGTTTACCAATATTGAAGGGGTCGTTGAAGACGTCCTCGATATTTTGTTGAACTTCAAAGGCGTTGTGCTGAAGTCTGAAACAGGCGAACCTGCGGTTTTGCGTTTAGATGTAAAACGTGCGGGTGAAGTCACGGCGAAAGACCTTGAATTGCCAGCAGGCATTGAAGTCTTAAACCCTGACTGGCATATTGCTACCTTGAGCAAGGATGGTCATTTGGCGGTGGAGTTGACGGTGGAATCTGGTGTGGGTTACGTCCCTGCGGACAAAACCCAGTCTTCTGCAAACGCAAGTCATGACGCTTTGCCTTTGGATGCCGCCTTTATGCCGATTCGTCGTGTGGCTTACAATGTTGAGCCGCTTCGTTTGGGGACTCGTACCGATTATGATAGTTTAGAGCTTGAATTGTGGTCAGATGGTAGCGTTGATGTCACCTCTGCCTTGAGTCAAGCGGCGAACATCTTGATTGAAAACTTGGTGCCGATTGCTTCTTTAATGGGTGTGCCGACGGTGGTCACGCAACCCATCGTTGAAAAAGAAGAAGCCCCAGAAGATAATGCCCCTTCTATTACAATTGAAGATTTAGAACTTTCGGTTCGTGCCTTCAATTGCTTGAAGCGTGCCAATATCCACAGCATTCAAGAATTGATGTTGAAATCTGAACATGATTTGTTGAACATTAAAAACTTCGGCAAAAAATCAGCAGATGAAGTCATCGAACGCTTAAAAGCCTTTGGTATTGATTTAAAGCCAAGTCCTGAAGATGCCCTTCTTCCTGTGGACTAATTCTTACAAAAATTATATGGAGTTTGATGATTATGAGACACCGTAATCGAGTGAAAAAATTGGGTTTGCCCGTCGATCAACGTAAAGCGTTGATGCGTTCCTTGGCGACTCAACTCTTCTTACATGGTGAAATTGAAACGACGGTCACTCGTGCTAAAGTTTTGGTTTCCTTTGCAAGTCCTATTGTAACCTATGCAAAGCGTGGTAATTTGAATGATGTTCGTATGGCATCTAAACGCTTGTACAAGGTGAAAACAGGTCAAGTGATTGAATCCGCAAAAGGCAATCCGGTTGAAGAAACGGTTTTGCGTAAAATATTTGCTGAAATTGGTCCTCGCTATGCAGAACGTCAAGGCGGATACATCCGTGTGTTGAAGACACACCGCCGTCGTGGAGACAACACGCAAATGGCGATTGTTCAATTGGTTTAATTGCCCCGAAACAATCATATTACAAAGGACACGACGCCAAAGCTTCGTGTCCTTTGTATAAATACGAAAGGTTAAAGATCCTCCTTTTTTATTGATAAAGTATGATTTCTGAAAAACTTGCCGACAACGCAAAAACGCGAGGCTTCCTAGCGGACGGCCGGAGCGAAGGGAAAGCGAGAGGGGTGGGATTCTTAAGGGAGGGGAGCGACCAAGACCCTCCCTCCCTTAAGCGCATTTAGAGGTGTCGGAGAACCTTTGTGCGAGCAAAGGTCTCTGACGTCACCAGCTAAAAACGGAGCTAGAAACCCCTGAAAAACAGGATTTCTAAAAAATACGAAAAAGGGAAAAATGTGAGGCTTTATTTACTCATTCACTATGACGGCACGCCGTTCAGCGGTAGCCAATCTCAAGTCGGCAGTTCTTGCCGTACGGTGCAAGGCGAATTGTGGCAGGCGTTAGAAGCCTTGAATCTAAAATCCCACGTCAAACGTTTGCATTTTGCGTCCCGCACGGATCAAGGAGTACATGCCCAAGGGCAGGTGGCAGAACTCGATGTCAGCGATGACTTTTTGGGACGAGTGCCTGATTTAAGCTTAGCCCTCAATGCGAAATTGCCTCCTGAAATTGCGGTCACAGAAGTTTTAGAAGCGGGCTTGCCTGATGAGCGAGGCCATTATCCTTCTGTTCAATTTGACGCGGTTGCTAAGTGGTATCGTTACAAATGGCTGCTGGCTCCGACTCGGCGTCCGCACCAAGCGTGCAATGCGACGTTGATTCATCACCCGATCAATGTGGCACGCATGCAAGATGCCGTCCAAACTTTTGTGGGTGAACATTCGTTTTCTTACTTTAAATCCCCAGGTAGTTCGGTTACAAATGACCGCTGTTTGTTACATTATGCGTCTTTTTCGCAACAATTTGACGAAGAAATCACATTTGACCTTGTAGGAAATCGTTTTTTGTATAGAATGGTAAGAAATATGGTTGCATATCTACATGGTTTGGGTCACAATAGAAGTCAAGCTTCGACTTCACTTCTTTCAGCTCAAGATGTGTTAGTTCAATGCAATCGCCCTGCGTCTCTGCGGACTGCCCCGTCACAAGGTTTAACGCTCATGGCGATTCATTATGAAGCACCCTGTTTACAATTTAATGATGTGCGTGTCAAAACTTTAAGCCATGCCTTTACAAAGGAGTTTTCAAATGTTGAAAACCTATTCTGCCAAAACCGATGAAGTCCAAAAAGAATGGTACATCGTCGATGCGGATGGTCAAACCGTCGGTCGTTTAGCTGTTCAAATCGCCAATGTGCTTCGTGGAAAGCACAAGCCTACTTACACCCCTCATATTGACAGTGGTGACAATGTCATCATCATCAATGCTGAAAAAGTGGTTGTTTCGGGTAAAAAGTATGAAGAAAAACTTTACCGTCACCATACGGGTTTTATTGGTGGGATTAAAACCTTTACCTTTAGACAGATGATGGATCGTAAGCCTGAACGCATTATGGAAATTGCCGTGCGTGGTATGTTGCCTCACAACCGTTTAGGTCGTCAACAAATTAAGAAACTTCACGTTTATGTGGGGGCTGAACATCCGCATGAAGCCCAACGGCCTAAAGCCTTCCCTCAATAGGTTTTAGAAGATTTATTTGTTTACAAGCATTAATTTAGGAGACGTTATATGTCTTATCCCCAAGTTGGACAACGTGGTACAGGTCGTCGTAAATCGGCGATTGCTCGTGTGCGTTTATTGCCAGGTACAGGTACAATCCTCATCAACGGCAAAAGTGTTGAAGAATATCTAGGCAACCGTACATCATTGCATGTTTCTGTGAAACAAGCCTTGGTTTCTGCGGGTGTAGAATCTCAATACACGGTGTTGTGTAAAGTGGAAGGCGGCGGAAAAGTCGGTCAATCTCAAGCGATTCGCTTGGGTGTGGCTCGTGCTTTGGCTGAGCTTAACCCTGATTACGCTCGTTTGATGCGTGTTGAAGGCTTTTTGACCCGTGACGCTCGTGTGAAAGAACGTAAGAAATACGGGCTTCACAAGGCTCGTAAGAAACCTCAATACTCCAAGCGTTAAGCTTCAAAAACCTCTCCAAACGGAGAGGTTTTTATATAGTAACCTATTTTAATTGCGTTTGTCCTCCGTGTTCATAAGAAAGACTTGATTTATTCTGTTTTTTTGATTTAATAGTCAAAGAAGCTCAAGAGAGATTACCTTGCGGGTGTAACTCAGTTGGTAGAGTATCTGCCTTCCAAGCAGACTGTCGCGCGTTCGAGTCGCGTCGCCCGCTCCATTTTTTATTTCTCTTAAAGCCCACTAGTAAAGGGGTCTGATGACATTTCACTCTCAACCAATCTTTGATGAAAGCCAGTTCTTGGCAACACCCTCGCCCTTTGAACGAGTCACCATTATCGGAGCAGGTCTCATCGGCGGATCTTTTGCAGGGTTAATGAGAGAACGTTTTGCAAGCAACAAGCTACATATAACCTTAGTCGATAAAGACGAAAAAACCTTGCAACTCGCTTTACGTCGAAGCATCGCGGATTCGGCCCAACAACAGTTACCCGAAACCTTTAGCGGATCCCACTTGGTAGTTTTAGCCACCCACTTGGATTCTAACGAAGCCTTATTGCCTGAAGTCGCTGCGCGTGTGAAATGCCCTGATGTGTTGGTCACCGATATTGGTAGTGTCAAACGAGGCATCGTGGATTTGGGCTTTGAACTGTTGCCTCATGCTTTTATAGGCGGTCATCCCATGGCAGGACGTGAAAAGCAGGGGCTTGAACATGCCAGTGCCTTACTCTTTTTTCAGAAGCGTTTTTTGATTACACCGCACCCTGAGTTTAAAGAAACACGTTTGCTGAATCAATTTAAAACCTTTTTAGAACTCATCGGCATGGTGCCTGTTGTGATGGACGCCCCGCATCACGATGAAGCCATGGCGTATGTGAGCCACCTGCCCCAGCTCTATGCGGTGTTGTTGACGAACTTAATTGCCCAACATAAACCAGGGCATTTGCTCGCCTTTCATGGTGGGGGGATTGACGATCAACTGCGTTTGGCGGCAAGTCCTGCCACGATGTGGGTGCCTGTTTATGAACGCAACGCCGACAACATGGAAGCCGTCTTAGATGAGATGATCCGTCTGCTACAAGAGATGCGAACGGGTATGAAAGACAATGATTCGGTGCGGACCTGGTTTGAAACATCGAATACGATTCACACGGCGTATCAGCAGTTGAAGCAACAACAGATGCATCCGATTAAAAATACGCTGATTTAATAACGTTTAAACGGGAGATATTTATACCAATTAAACAGCGTTTGGCGTCTTCGTTTTCGTCATAAAGTCCCTTGGAGATACCCCCAAAATCAAAAAACGGATGAGACAGGATTCGAACCTGCAACCCCTCACGGGGCGACCGCTTTCGAGACGGCACCCTAACCACCCGGACCTCATCCGTACCAGTAGACTTTATTTTAGCGTATCCATGTAAAATAACAAGCCGTTGTGTTTCATCGGTGGAAAAAGAGTTTTCAAAATCACAAAGCGACCCATCTATACGACGAGTCGCTTTGCATTTGAATCCGCCCAGTCAATTAATCGTTAATACCAATTAAACGATTAAATGTCGTGTTGTCTCTTCGTCTCTTGATCGAAAGCACTCGTTTCTATTTACAGTAAATAATTTTTGAGACATTTAACCAATTAGCTGTATCTTAAATTGACTTTGTGAAAATAGAGAGCCACCGCATGAATTAAGTCATCCATGCTCCGAGACACCACCTTTCCACGACGCTTGAAGCGTGCCAACCAATGCCTTAAATCACTCCA
>CANGYO010000033.1 GCA_947458095.1 Vampirovibrionales bacterium
GGTGTGAACCTCTTGGCGAGCATGGCTCAATCGTTCAACTACGCCCCCAGCAACATGGATTCGCTCGGTACTAGCAGTGCCTTAGCCCCCTTGCAAGAACGCATTCAAGGCTTTTTCGGAGGCGTCAACCAGCTTGGCAAAGTCCTGCTCTTAGCCCCAGACCCCAACTTGCAAGAATGGCCCATGCAAGCAACCCAAGAATCCTGGTTTGCCGTTATGCTCAACAATGCCTACTTGGGCTTGAGTGGCATGGCGATTTTGTCGTGGCCCTTGGGCGTGCTGTTTGCTCTTTTGGCGATGATTAAAGCGGTTTATATTTTTGTGAAAGATCGTGAGGTCATCGGCGGTTTGTTCTTAAGTTGGACGCTCTTTTTCGCTGTCTGTTTGAGTTTTTTGATGCCTAAGCTCGTGACAGGTTCTGTGTTGAGCGTGGCGTTTTTACTACCCGTGATTTTCATTTTTGGCTTTCTTGCCTTGCGTTCTTTGGGGAATATTCCCTTCTTGAAGTGGTCGGCGCCTGTTTTACGAACTGGCGTGGTGGGACTCGCCACGGTCTGTGTGGTCTTATTTCAGGCTCGAGTGGCGTACAATCATTTGGCGAGCGTATATGAGCCGAATGGGATTCAGGCGGTTGCCACGAATCAAGCCATGATGGTGGTCGAAGCAGGGGCAAAAAAACCTGCCGAAGGCTTTAATTTAGTGGCAATCAATACGGGTACGCCTGTCAATACGTCTCGAGCAGGACGCCTCAACTTAGAAGACGCCCCTGCTTCGCAAAGCCTGCAAGCCTGGGTGAATCAAAAAATCCCCGAATCGGCTTGCTTTTTAAGCAGTTCACCTGTGAAAGACAGCTTTTTAGTCGGTCGACCCGTCTACGTACTTGGCACGCCGTATTTAGACACAGGCTTAAGCGGTGTGGATGTCGCCGCATCAGGCTTTGCTTGCCCTTATTTCATTGAACATAAGGACAAGCGAAACGAGTATGACTGGATCCGCCAAGAGCAGTACCGCCGCAATGGGGTCAGGCTGGTCTTTGAAGACGGCAAGGCTCAAGGTCTACGGGTTTGGCGGTTGAGATCGTCTTAAATAGTAGGCTTAGCTTTGACGGCTTCTTTACGTATAAGATCTAGTAATTCTGCAGACTCGAATAATTTTTCTTTTTGCTTCTTATTTAGTAGTGGGTAAACTAACACATCATTCGTTAAAACAGAGTCTCCCTCAAAAGCACGCTGAATAGATTCAATACTTGTTGGAGAAGTTGTGTTGATTAAATTATAAGAAGGTTCCAGAGGGTACGACGGACTTTGTGTGTCTATATAATAAAGTGAATTAGTAAGATTAGCCTTGAGAGGAAAATCAGTAGGATTTTCATTTTCAACGATATGTTTCAATGGTTTAGAAGCAACCAGTAATAGAGAGTTTTGAGAAGGAATCCCCTTGAAATCAGTAGACTCTCCTAAAATTAATGAATGTGAGGTATTGTCACGAATTTCTATATTCTGTTCACCATATCTGTCAGCTAGTTCCCTTGCTAGCTGAATGAAACGATCAAGATGGGTTGCCTCCCCATAACTAGCGGTGAATTTTTCTGATAATTCAGGATTGCGAACGATAGCAAGACATTCTTGAACAACCCTATTTTCAATACACATTTTACTCTGACCTAGTAAATTGAGACTCGTCTTTGCACCGCTACGTTGGTTTTGTGCTTGACTGGCAGGGCTAGACGTCTTTACAGTAGGCTTACACTGCGTCGGGGGGGGGCTACACGAGGCATGAGAGAAAGGGACATAAGGGGTCTCCTTTTGGTTTAATAAGAAGTGACAGACAAAACCCTATTGATCTTGTCTTGCTGGCTTAAAAGAAGCTCAAGATCGTTTTGTGCGTCCTTAGAAATAATTCGTTACAAAACGCTTTTAATAAGTTACTGTTTGCTTTTTTAGAATGTTTCTGAAATAATAAAAGCATCTAAACTGTGATGTATTTGCTTAATAAACAATTACATGAGCCTTTTGTGTGTGACACTCAAATAATGGTTTGACTTTATAATACAATTATCCCTATTACCAATAGTCTTGGAGGTTTGAACGCATGGCAGTTCAGCATGTTGCTCGAAATGATCAGCCCTTGGGTCTTGTCCCAGAACATCCTGTAAAGTATCCCGGTATTGCAGGCACCGCAGACGGTGCAGGCATGGTGGTTCACACCAGTAGCTTGGCGTGCGACGGCGGTTGTGCCTACCCGATCACCCCGTCAACTGCCATGGGGGTCGCCTACCAGCTCAACCATGCCAACGGCATGAAAAACGTGTGGGGAACGCCTTTGGCGTGGGTGCAAGCGGAATCTGAGCATTCGGCGGCGTCTGCTTGCGAAGGCTTTGCGGTGGCTGGCGGTCGAGTCGTGAACTTTACTTCAGGTCAAGGTTTGATCTTGATGAAAGAAGTGCTTTACACGATTTCAGGCAAGCGTTTGCCTGTGGTTTTTGAAATTGGCGCTAGAGCCTTAACGTCTCACTCTTTGAACGTGCATGCTGGGCATGACGATGTCTTTGGTGTTACGGATGTCGGCTGGGGTATGTTGTTTGCACAGAACGCTCAAGAAGCGGGCGATCTTTCCTTGATTTCTCGCAAAGCAGCGGAAGCGTCTCAAACGCCGTTTATGAACATTCAAGACGGTTTCTTGACGACGCACACGATTGAAAATGTCTTGTTCCCTGAACCTGATTTGGTGAAGGAATATATGGGTGATCCTCGTGAAAAAGTCCGCACCTTGTTTCATCCTGACACGCCCTTGATGAGTGGTGTTGTTCAAAACCAAGACGCTTACATGAGCGGTAAAATTGCTCAACGCTACTATTATGACTTGGTGAAACCTGCCTTGCGTCAAGCGTTTGACGATTATGCGACGTTGACAGGTCGTCAATATGACTTTATTCATACGCATCAAATGGAAGATGCTGAATACGCCATTGTGGCGTTGGGTTCTTCGGCTGAAACGGCTCAATGTACCGTCGATTACATGCGTTCTTTGGGTATGAAGGCAGGTTCGATTGCTATTACCAGCTACCGTCCCTTCCCTGGTGCTGAAATTGTGGAAGCCCTTAAAAACGTCAAAGCCTTTGCGGTGCTTGAGCGTTTGGATATTCCTTTAGGCGGAGACAACCCCTTGGCAGCTGAAATCAAGGCCGCCTTTGCCAATGCGATGATTGGCGAAGAAGGCTATCCAACCATTACTCGCATTCCGACGATTTATCGTGGTGTGGCTGGTTTGGGCAGTCGTGATGTAACCCCCGGTCACATGGTGGCGGTCGTGCAGAACATGATGGATGAAGGTCATCGTTTCTTCAGTTTGGGGATTGATCACCCAAGTGCTTTGGAAGTCGAAAAAGAACCTGATGTCCGTCCACCAGGTGCCTTCAGTATTCGTGGTCACTCTGTTGGAGGCTACGGTTCTGTGACCACCAACAAAATCATCGCCACAATTTTGGGGGATGTCTTCGGTTTGCGTGTTCAAGCGTCGCCGAAGTATGGATCTGAAAAGAAGGGCTTGCCGACCAATACGTACTTAACTTGTACGAAAATCGGCAAAATTGGTACGCACAGTGAATTACAACAAGTCGAGTTCGTGCCGTTGATGGATCCCACGACGTGGGCGATGGGTAACCCGCTTGTTGGTTTGCAAGAAGGCGGCATGCTCTTCCAGCACACGCCAGTTGAAGACCCCAAAGCCTTGTGGGAAAGCCTTCCGATTTGGGCAAAGTATGTCATCCGCAAAGAAAATATCAAGCTCTTTGGGGTGGATACAATCCGTATCGCGCGTGAAGCCTGTACGCACGATGAATCCTTGATTCAACGTTTCCAAGGGATTGTATTACTTGGGGTCTTCTTGAAGCTCACGCCATTTAAAGACGAAGCAGGCTTGACGGACGATGAACTCTTTGATGCCGTGCGTAAGCCGATTAAAAAGTACTTCGGACGCAAAGGCGATCGTGTGGTTGAAGACAACTTGAATGCCGTTATTCGTGGCTACAAGCAGGTCTTTGAAGTCAGACGTGAGATTATGGATACCATGACGCCTGAAGACCTTGAACGTGGTCAAGCCGAATGGGACGCTAAAGGTAAAGACACGAACGCCTTCTTTATCTAAACGACCTTTCAACGTGTGGGGAAGATTAACTTCCCCACACGTTGAACTTCTACATAAGCTTTATTACATAAATTAAATGAGGTTCTTCCCTTATGATGAACGCAACAAATGAGTCCAACACTCAAAAAATCCCCGCTTGGTACGACGGTGTGCGTGCCAAAGAAGTCCTAGATGCTTACAACAACGGCGGAGGCTCCTCCCTTGCTGCCGATGAGTTTGTGGCAAAATCCATTTTGCCAGCATCCACAGGGGCTAGCCGTGACTTTAGTTATATCGCCCCTGAACTGCCTCAGCTCAACAGTGAAAACTGTGTTGGTTGTATGGATTGCGTCACCAACTGCCCTGATACCGCCATTTTAGGTAAGGTCGTCATGCCTGATACCCTTGAAGACGCCTTGGGTGGTATTCAAGATGAAGAGTATAAGGCTCACGTGCGTCAACAGTTCAGCGAAACCCGTAAGTACCACACGGCGTTTCAAAAAAAGCATGAAAAAGATCCTGAAAATAACCCAGCAGGCGGTATGTTTGGTATCTTTATCGATCCTACCAAGTGTAAAGGTTGCGGTGAATGTGTCGCCGTTTGTGGCGATCACGATGCGTTAAAAATGGTCAAGAAAACGCCTGACAACCTGTCTCAATACTTGAGTGATTTTGGTTTCTATCGCTCTTTACCTGCGTCGCCTTTAACGCACATTAATGCGAAAGACAAGCGTGACATTATGTTGAAACCTGCGGCAATTCGTCAGTATGCGGGTGGAGCAGGCTCTTGCATGGGTTGTGGAGAAGCGTCTGTTTTGCGTCAAGTCTTTGCGATGACGCATGAAAAAGTGGGCGATCGCTACGGAATTGTGGCATCTACAGGGTGTAACACCGTGTATGGATCCACCTATCCGTACAATCCTTTTGCGGCGCCTTGGACGAACTCTTTGTTTGAAAATGGTCCTGCGGACGCCATGGGCATCCGTGCGTTTTGGGATCAACAAGGTCAAGAAGACTGGGTTATTTGGAACGTCGGTGGCGACGGTGCGATGTTGGACATCGGCTTGAACGCCTTGAGCCGTTTGTTGGCTTCAGGCATGAATGTGAAAGTCTTGATTTTGGATACGCAAGTCTATTCCAACACGGGCGGTCAACAATCCACAGCGTCTTACACGGCACAAGAATCCAAAATGGGCGCCCATGGAACGAGCAAAGGCGGTAAATCTGAAAAGCGTAAAGAGATTACTCAAATCGCTTTGATGCACCCCAACACTTATGTGGCTCAAACCATTGGCCCATTGACGACGCACTTCTATAAAGTCGTCGAACGTGCTTTAGCCTATAACGGCCCTGCTGTGATTAGTGTTTACACGACCTGTCAACCTGAACATGGTGTTGCTGATGACATGGCTGCCACGCAAGCCCGTAATGCGATGAAAAGTCGTGCCTTCCCCTTGGTGATTTATGATCCTGAAGCGGGGGCTACTTTGGCTCAACGTATTAGTTTAGAAGGCAACCCTGCCCCAAATCGTGACTGGGTTATTGAGAAAGACGCCGACGGCAACGATCAAGAATACAATTTCTTGAGTTGGGCAAAAACCGAAGGCCGCTTTCGCAAGCACTTTGACAAAGACGGCAATCCCAATTCGCAAAGCATCTTAAATGCGATGGAAGACCGTTTGGACAACTGGCGTTTGATTCAGCAGTTGGCAGGCATCACCAATGAAGACTTTCAGAAAAGTTTAGCAACACCTGTCTAGTCTTCATAAACCAAGCAGGTTTGCTTTAAAACAGACCTGCTTTCTTCACTTATCTAAAAAGTATCAAGGATTTCATTTATGACATCTGTAGAAACGATTGAACAGACTTCTTCGATTGAAGCGTTGCAAGAAGCTGTTTTGCTTGCTTTGATGAAACCTCAAACCATGAGTGAGCAACTCCGCACGCAATTGGCGGATCATTACGCTTGCTTAACGGATGAGCAGATTCAAACCTTTTTTGCGGAAGGTCTCTTGAAGCTTGAAGAATATGAGCAGGATCTATTATTTTCGCCTCAATTTACGGTGAAAGCGGAACAGCGTTTGGCGTTTGCCTCGCCTTTTGCGTTGAATTCGTATTCTAAGGAAGCGGTTGAAGCGTCTGCCTTGGCGATTGAAGCGTTGATGCTTCACGTCACCTTTCGTTTGGCATCGGGGATTGAACTTCAGGTGCCACTCACCGCTGTGATTGCCGAGCGTTTTATGAAAAGTCTGCACCTACATAAACCGTTGGCTGAAAACTTGCGTGCCTTTATTAAAGAAGAGGTTCCCAAGAACTTTCAAGCTCAAGTGGCTTTGGCGTTGCGTGACGATATTTTTCAATTTGAAAAATATCAGGTTCTGTTTAAGGAGATCGCCGCACGTTTTACGGCAAAAACAGCGTGGACGCCTTCACAAGTGGATTTCGTTACAACGCTTATCAAAACGTACACGCCTCAAGCTTTGGATGATCTTGCCGAAAAGCTAGAACGCTTGATTCAATCTTGCCAAGAAGATATGGCAACGGCGGAAACCCGTTCTTATCATCATCCGCAGATTTTAGGCAGTAATATGGGCAGTTCTCACGATCACCATGAGGCTCAAGCGGTAAAAGACAATTACAGTCAAATTATAAAAAATGCCCAAGACTTAAAAGTTTTATTATAATAAAAAAACAATCGTATATTTAGAGAGAAGGATTTAGGGATGTCGAGCGAGCAAAAACAGTTAGCAGTCTTTTTTGATCGAGACGGCACCTTAAACATCGAACGTGGTTACATTCGAGACCTAGAACATTTGGAACTTTACCCCGAAGCGGCTCAAGCCATTCGCAAGCTAAATGACTTGGGCATTTTATGTATTTTGACCACGAATCAAACAGGGGCGGCTCGGGGGTTTTACGATATTGAACATATTCATGCCCTTAATAATAGGGTGAACGCCTTATTGTTTGAAGAAGCCGAAGCCCATTTGGATGCCTTGTATTACAGTCCTTATTACGCCAGAGGCATCGTGCCTGAACTGACCAAAGACAGTGACTGCCGTAAGCCCAAAACAGGCATGATTCGCCAAGCCCTTACCGATTTCCCTCGCATTGATATTTCCTTAGCTTATGTGGTGGGGGATAAGGCGACTGATGTTGAGTTTGCCCATAATGCAGGAGCCAGAGGCATTTTGCTGAAAACAGGCTATGGTCAAAATGTGTTAGACGGTAAGTACCAAGCCCTAGCGCATAAGCCCGAAGCGGTTTGCGACAACATTGCCGAAGCCGTCAAGTTGATTATTGCTTCTTGGAAAAAAGAAGGGCTTTTGCTAGTAGAAAGCGTTTAATATAGCCAAAACTGTACGACAAACTCTAAAGTTAGCTATGATTCGTTTCTAGCCGACACGTTTGGGAATGACCTTGTTGCGACCCGATGTTTTGGCTTCATACAAGGCATCATCCGCAAACTTAAGCAAGTCTTCATAATGGTGTAACTCTCGTTTAACGTCCATGGTACTGAAGTCTGCGGTGGCAACCCCAATAGAAATACTGGATTTGAGATCAGGGGCACTGGGGAAAGATAAGCGTAAGACTTCATTACGAATTAATTCTGCATCAGAAGAGGCTTGTTCTAAACTTATTGTAGGCATTAAAATCGCAAATTCTTCACCACCGTAACGACAGCAAAAACCATTTTCAGGCGTTAAGCGACGTAACAATTCAGAAACCAGTACCAAGACTTCATCTCCAATTAAGTGACCATAATTGTCATTCACTTTTTTAAAATGATCAATATCCACCATCATGATCGTCATAATTTGTTCGGCCTGTTTATGCTTATTAAAAAGCTCACGAATTTTTTCGGAAAAGAAACGACGGTTGTAGGCTTTGGTAAGTTCATCAGTCACAACAGAGGTGTTGAGTTGGGAAATTTCATTTTCTAAATACTTTCCTTGGTTTAGAGCATTTTGAAGTTCGAGATTTTTTCTTTGTAAAATTTCATCATAATGATCTCGACGTTTTTTGATATACAGAATTTCAATAAGCATATTTTCCCACCAATTACGAATGGTGAAATAGCTGTTTGTCACTAGGGGGCGAATCCCTAAGTAAAACGATGCGCCGATGAGTGCCGTCCAGTTAAAGTACCCAGGCATCCATGTGCTTGGAGGACTGTTCAACACATATTCTGCAATCCCTTGTTTGGCAAAGGGGGGCAAGGGACTCAGCCTTTCTTGCAACCAAAAACCAAAACCTTCTGAACGCATGGAAGGAAACACGTTATTGGGAAATAAGCCCGTGGCATTTCCTATAACGTTAATTATTTCATTGATGGGGGTGAGCAAAACATCGGTGCTTCCATAAAGTAGATTAATAATAGGTCGAAACGCACTGTATAGTTCGATCGAACCTACTTGCTTAATGTCCGTAAATGCAGGATCCATAATCACTAAAACAAAACGCATGACAAGAGTAATAGAAACCAGCGTCACGATTAAATCGACAACGCTATTAAACTCTTTTTTCTGACGGTTGTAGGTGACTTGATCGGATCCATTGGTAATTGACATAGATTAAACCTTTATTGTTTCGTTGGGCGTTTTGTATGAATACGTCCAAGAGCAAGTGGCTTTACAATTTTTACACGACGCAAATCGATTCATAAAACCCAAATCAGCGACAAAAGACTGATTTTCAACACTTAAAATCAAATCTTGATGCTCGTTATAATGCCATGCAAGCGATTTACTGGCAGGGGATGCCAGCTTGAGATTAAACTGATCATTATTACATTTTGTGCATTTGAATGCCACAAGCATCGCTTCCTTTGTCTATTTGGGGTAGAATGAGATAGGATTATTTTAAGTATAACGTTTTTTATAAGCAGTACATCAAAAAGAGACGTTATTCCCCTATGCTTGAAGGATACCAAATGCCCCTCGTTTCACCCAAAAAACTCGCTATTTTAGGATGTACAGGATCAATCGGGACACAAGCCTTAGATGTTTGTCGTCATCACCCTCATACTTATGACGTGGTCGCCCTTGCTGGGGGTAAAAACGTTGACAAGCTTTTTGAGCAGATTCAAGCGTTTTCACCCTCCTACGTTTCAGTGGCAGATGACCAAACTCGCCAAGCCCTCAAAGAAGCTTTGAGCGATGCCCACATATCTCTTCCGCTTGAGATATTAACAACTGAAACAGGCGGACTTGAAACCCTTGCGATGTTGCCTGAATTGAGCGATGTATTGATGGGCGTGGTTGGTATTTTGGGTTTGGCTCCATCGCTTGCGGCTTTAAAAGCAGGCAAACGATTATTAACCGCTAATAAAGAAACCTTTGTCGCGGGAGGACATTTGGTTCAGCCGTATTTATCGAAGATTCTGCCCTTTGATTCAGAACATAGTGCCTTATTTCAAAGCTTACATCATTCGCCCATTCAAAGCGTACGTAAAATGTGGATTACGGCGTCTGGCGGCCCTTTTCGTGGCTATTCTGCCGAACAGCTCAAGCACGTCACCAAAGCGGATGCGTTAAAGCATCCCAATTGGGTGATGGGTCAAAAAGTTACCATCGACAGTGCCAGTTTGATGAATAAGGGGCTTGAACTGATTGAAGCCAAGTGGCTGTTTAGATTAAAGCCTTCTCAAATTGAGATCTTGGTGCATCCACAGAGCATCGTACATGGCATGGTGGAATACATTGATGGTAGTGTGATGGCACAATTGGCTCCTGCTGATATGCGAATCCCGATTCAAGTGGCAATGAGTTGGCCTGAACGGTGGGACGGAGCCTATATGAAAAGCCATTTGAACTTAAGTGAACTGTCTCGCTTAGATTTCCATCCGCCTGATGAAACGGTATTCCCTTGTTTGGCTTTGGCACGCCAAGCCATGGAAGCAGGCAGTCGAGCCACCACGATTTTAAATGCGTGTGATGAAATAGCCGTTCAAGCCTTTTTAGACGAACGCCTCCATTTTACGGAAATCCCTCGTTTAATTGAGCGTGTTCTTGAAAACAGTAAGCAAAGCCTTGGTGGAAACGCTTACCCCGAACTGGATGAATTACTAGACATCGACGCTTGGGCGAGACGAGAGAGTGTGGCGTATCTAAAAACGGCTAATACCATTTAATCGTCACACCAAATTAAATGCCCGACGCACCTTCTGCAAGGTAGCCCCTGCCTTTTCACGAGCCACCGTATTACCTGCGTCGATTATGGCATCGACTTGGCTTAGGTCTTGAGCATAGTTTGAACGACGTTCACGAAGGGGACGCAACTGCTCATTCACCGCTTCTGCCAATTGTTTTTTACAATCCATGCAACCCCGACTGCCTGCACGGCATTCAGAAGCCACCGTTTCACAAGTGGACGCATCCGTAAAGGTTTGGTACCAAGGAAATACCGCCACGCAATCATTCGGCTCACCTGGGTCGGTCTTCTTCAGACGTTTGGCATCCGTAATGGCGGTTTTAATCGCTTTGGTGGTTTCATCTTCCGAAAAAGCGAGTTCTATACCATTTTGATACGATTTTGACATTTTACGACCGTCTAAGCCTATCACCGAAGGCGTTTCAGTCATAAGCGGTCTCGGTTCATGGAAGATGACTTGCCCTGTTGTGTGGTTGAAGCGTCTGGCAATGTCTCGAGAAATTTCGAGGTGGGCGAGCTGATCTTTCCCCACTGGCACCAAGCTTCCACCGACGGCAAGAATATCCGCCGTTTGTAAGACAGGGTAGCCTAGTAAACCGTAATTCAGCTCTCCACTGGTGATCATATCCTTCAAGGTGGGATCGGTTTCACACCATTTGTTGGGTGTAATCATGGAAAGCAACAAGTGAAGTTCGGCAATTTCAGGCACGGCGGATTGAAAATACAAGGTCGCTTTGGTGGGATAAATCCCTGCCCCTAACCAATCCAGCACGATGTCTCGGCGGTATTCAGGCAAACGAAGGGTGTCTTCGTACTTGGTGGTGAGCGAATGCCAATCGGCGACCATAAAAAAAGTGGTATAGTCGTTTTGAAGATGCACCCAATTGCGTAAAACACCCATGTAATGCCCCAAATGCAAACGCCCCGTGGCTCTCATACCCGACATTACAACAGGAGGGGTTTGCGTTTCTTTCACGACTTCAGACATGGGGCAGATCCTTTCTAAATCATATCCCCTAGTTTACCACGAAAGCCATTGCTTTAATAATTTTTGTATAAAAGTGAGATGCTTAAACTGTTGCACGAGCCGACGTCCAAGCACTAAATCCGAGCGGGTGAGCGAACTGCGAATCCCCGAGCGATTTTGCGGACGCCCCACAGGAAAAAATGGAGCAAGCGAAGAGGATGAGAAGGGGGGAGGATTTTTAAGGAGGGGGGAAGAGAAGGAGAGCCGCAACAACTTCCTTCTTTTCCCCCCTCCTTAAACCGCCTTTAGAGGTGTTGGAGACCTTTGGCGGAGCAAAGGTCTCTGACGACGACCAGCTAAAAACGATGCAAAAAAGCCAAGAGACCAAAGATTCTTAAATACCACTTTTTAAACTAAAACACTATCTTAAACATCCGATTCCAAATGAGCGGTTTCAGGCATATACACCGACCATGTGGTGGCTTCATCGTGAATGGTGTCGTCTAAAACGGCGAACTCCATAAGGGCATCGGTGAAGTTGGCACCATTTAAAATGGCTCCTGTAAAGTTGGTGTCGTTTAGGGTGGCGCCTTCAAAAATAGCGTCACTTAAATCGGCTTCTAAAAAAGTCGATTGGTTTAAATCGGCGTGGCTAAAGTTCGCTTCTTGAGCCGTTACCCCTTCTAACACGCATTGTGCCATCATAGAATGGCTAAAATCGGCTTCGGTCAAATCAGCGTGAAAAAACTGCGTACCAAAGCATTCCGATTCTTGAAATTCAGCGAAGACCAAGACGGCGTCATGCAAAAGGGCTTCTTCAAAATCACAGTGATGCAAAATACAGTTGGACAGATTAATGCCTGAAAGGTTTAAGCCACGAAAGGAAGATTCGCTTAAATCGAGGGTTTCAAATCCTTGAGACCGACGTAAAGCGTTGAACGACTCAACAGCATCGGGCTTGTAGAGCAGGTCAATCCAGCCTTGTTTGTCTTCTGGGGGATGCGTGGTGTTTTGTTCAGACATAAGGGCTTTCCCTTTTCATAAAGCAGTTAAAATAAAAACTCCCCAGGTAGGATTCGAACCTACAACCTGTCGATTAACAGTCGAATGCTCCACCATTGAGCTACTGAGGAATTTATCTATTCAATTGTCGGAATCTTCCTATTTTCAAAGCGAGAAGACCCTTTCAAGATTCGTTAACTGTTTAACTAATCTTTTATTATAATACTCAATAAATGAGGCTTGGCAAGCACTTTTTTGAAGGATTCCTTAATTTGATTGAACTTTTAGAAGAGCATCCCTTTCGGGGCATCACGTAGTACTTGAATTCTCCCAATAAGCACCCTAGTCTACTGCTTACCACTAGATTATACCAGTTCACAGTTTGAATAGCGTATAGGCGGATTCTAGGAGCCTAGACTCGCAGATGTGTGAGGTGTACATAAACGTACATAAGCACATCGAGAACCCGAGCGACAACGAAGACGTCAGACGCTATTTAAAATGGGAATTGGTATTACTTTCTCAGGAGCTTCTATCAGACGCTTTTCCTAAAATTAGGACTTTGCATTAAAATATCTTTGTGCTAAAGTTAATTTGGTCTTTATAAGACTACAGCATTTATGATTAGCGAAAGGTTTAAGTTTTATGTCGAAAGACGTTTTGGAAATGGAAGGCACCATTTTAGAAGCCCTCCCCAATGCCATGTTTCGTGTTAAGTTGGAAAATGAAATCGAAATGTTGGCACACATTTCTGGACGTATTCGCAAAAACTTCATCCGTATTTTACCGGGTGACAAAGTCAAAGTCGAGCTTTCGCCTTATGACCTCACCCGTGGACGCATTACCTATCGCATGAAATAAAGACGCCTTCTAAGTTTTAGTATTAGCCCCCTCAAGCCAAAAGGATTCAAACATGAAAGTACGTAGTTCTGTTAAAAAAATCTGTGACAAATGTAAAGTCATCCGCCGTCGTGGACGTGTTGCCGTGATTTGCGAAAACCCTAAGCACAAGCAACGTCAAGGGTAGTTTTGTCAACAGACTTTTAATTATTTAAATGTATGAAAGAGTCTACCTTAATTGTTTGTAGACTCTTTTTTTATGCTAGACTTAAAACAGAAGCCAAAATAAAGCAATATAGACTTTATTTTTCTTTCTTTTGGCTTCACATTTACAAAAGAGACCTTGCCTATTCAATGAGGCATCGTCGCAAAATAGCTTAGGTTCATATGATTCCCCTTACCTTGCTAGACGGTCAACCCTGTTGGATAAACCCCGATCACATTTTGATGATAGAGGCACGTCCCGATACCTTGATTCGCCTAAGCAATGGGGAAAAGTGGATCGTGAAAGAGTCGGTTCAAGCCGTTCAAGAGGGATTTGTCGCCTATAAACGTGCCTGTTTTACCGCTTTAACGATCCCTGTTTCACATGAAGATGCTGAAGATTAAGCTGTTTTGAAACCTAGAAATAAAGGTTAAGCCATGTCCGAAATTGTGAATAAAGACGAGATCATCGAACTTGAAGAACTCGAAGAAGATGAAAACGAAAACCCTGACGTCCCTGAAATAAAGGATCGCTCATGGATTCCGCTGTCTCAACAGGTGGATTTAGCCGCAGAAGGCTCTCGTCCCTTTACGCCGAAAGCGATTATGCACGAAGGCCCTGTCATTGTGCTAGACACCGAAACCACGGGCTTGGATCACAAAACGGAATCTCTGCTTGAAATCGGCGCCGTTCGTCTTGAAAATGGTGAAATTACGGCGACCTTTTCAATGCTGATTAAGCCTGCAGTGCCGATCCGTCATTCGAGCTTTAAAATCCACCACATTTCAGATGAAATGGTGGAAGAAGCCCCTTCTGTGGAAGAAGCGATTACCGCCTTTGCCGAATTTGTGGGCGATTTGCCCTATGTGGCACATAATGTGGTTTTTGATTATAGTTTCATTACCGAAGCCTACAAAAAGCACTTGGGCAAGCGGTTTTTGAACCCTCGCATTTGTTCGCAGGAACTGTATTATTCGCTTTTTCCTGAAGAAACGTCTCATGGCTTGAGTTCGCTGGCTCGTAAGTTTGGCTACGAACCGCATGTAGAACATCGTGCCTTAGATGATGCGATGCAGTTGGCTCAGTTGTACCCTCAATTGCGTAAGCTTTACTTGCAAAAGCATGCGTGGAAATATAGCCAGCTAACCAACATTGATTATTTGCTGGAGCGTTACTTGCGTTTGCAGAAGGCTCATCAGACCTTGCAATCTGAAATGGCGGATTTAAAAGATGTCTTCAAGCTTTATTTTGCAGAAGGCGGACACCCCATTCGCACCACAGGGGGTGAGATTTTGACGGCGAACCTGCGTCGGCAATACGATTACAATTCAAATGCGTTAATGGAAACGATTGTGGAACATGATTTGTTGCCTCAAGTGAGCCGTGTGAACTTGCGTTTGGTGGACAAACTCATTATGCAAAAGCCCAATCGTTCGACGATTAGTGATGACGTGCGTCAGGCGTTGATTGCCAGCCGTAAAACGATCTCACAAAGCTGGAGCATCGAACTAAAAAAGCCTCAAGGGTAATTGCTGATGAAGCGAAGATTAACTTGCCTAGATGCCTCATTTAAGGTAGCATGAAAGGGTTATTTCGTTAATGGAGAGAGGATTCCCGCAACATGACCACTTCTGTACTGGAACAAGAGTTTAGAGTAGAAAGCGATTCCCTAGGCGAACGGAACGTGCCTGCCAACGCCTATTATGGCATTCAAGCCCTACGAGGCTCCGAAAACTTCCCCATTTCAGGCATTACGCCCCCTCAACAATACCCCGAAGCCATTTGGGCATTCAGCCAAATTAAAAAAGCCGCCGCACAAGTCAACAAAGAACTCGGCTTGTTGGACCCTACCAACGCCGAACTGAACGACAAAATTGGCGATGCCCTTATTCAAGCCTGCGACGAAATGGCAGACGGTCGCTATAACGACCAATTCATTGTGGATGTGTATCAAGGCGGTACAGGCACCAGCAATCACATGAATTGTAACGAGATTTTGTCGAATCGTGCCAATGAATTGCTAGGCGGTCAAAAAGGCACGTATACCCCTGTTCACCCTAACGATCACCCCAACTTCGGGCAAAGCACCAACGATGTCACGCCGACGGTGTTGCGTTTGACTTTTTTGAAGAAACATCCTGCACTGGTAGCTAGCATTAAATTGTTGGAAGAGACCTTCGCCAAAAAAGCGATTGAGTTTAAAGATGTGCTGATTTGCGGACGCACCCACATGCAAGACGCTGTACCCTTGACGCTGGGTCAACAATTTGGCGCCTATGGCAATGCCTTAACAGATGCTCGCTTAAAAGTCGAAGTCGCTGCGGAAAACCTCCACTACTTGGGCTTAGGGGCTTCTGCCTTAGGCACAGGGTTGAATTCTCACAAGGAATATCGCCCTCGTGTGGTCAAGTATCTCGCCGAATATACAGGTTTACCGTTGAAGCAGGCGAAAGACTACTTCCAGTTGACGTCGAGTTTTGGGCATTTTAGCGATTATTCCGCCGCCATGCGATCAGTCGCCATTGAGCTTGAGAAAATCACCCAAGATATTAAGCTGTATTCATCAGGCCCAAAAACAGCGATTGGCGAGATCCTCATCCCCAGCTTACAACCTGGTTCATCCATTATGCCAGGTAAGGTGAATCCTGTCTTGCCTGAATTGATGAATCAACTGTCTTACGCCGTGCAAGGCAACGATCTAACGATTTCCTTGTGTTGTCAAAACGGTCAATGGCAACTCAACGTGATGATGCCGATGATTCTAACGAAAGTCACGGAATCTCAAAGGTGGTTGACCAACGGCTTGCGTGAATATGCGGAACGTTGTATCGCTGGTATTGAGCCGAACCTAGAGTTCATCGAACATCGCATGAATTACTCGACGATTTTGCTTACGGCGTTGAATCCCTTTATTGGCTATGCGAATGCAGCGAAAATTGCGAAGAAGGTCTTGGGTGAAGGCAAAACCGTCCGTGAAGTCGCCTTGGAGCTGGATATTACCGACAAGTTTGGCATTAAGCTAGATGAAGCTCGCTTGAACGAGATATTGTCGGTCGAAAGTATGACGCAACCGAACGTGGGGTAAATCATAGCATTAATTTAGCGGAATACACCGACCAGTTGCTTTGGGCAAGACTGTTCTCAAGCTCTGCAACATCAGGCTTAAGCGGTGTATGCACACGATACGCCTGCTTCAAACTAGCAGAAGGGGCTAAAATCGCATTTTCAGTAGGCGTTGCCACTTGACTTAACGCTTCAGCCGACAAGGCAGACACCTCAACAATGTCTTCAATCAAAAGAGGGGCAGGGTGTTGAGACGCTTGTTCTTGTGAGTCTTGTTTTTCACGGCTTTGTGGAGGAAGTCCTTCGCAATCACTAGCACCCAGCAAGGCCTGGCTGGATTCAGCAAGACTTCCTTGGGTAAATAAGCTTCCTCGACTAAGCATTCTTTGACGACTGGGGGAAATGGAGGATGTACTATTGGCAACCATGATGGGGTCTTTCTTTTTTGTTGATTTTATAGTCGAGTTTAGAGCTTTCTGTACTTAGGCTAGACGAGGAGCCTAGATTATTTTGTGAAGGCGTGTAGACAGACCTACATAAAGAACAAAATAATGGTAGCGACAAAGTATAGACACGGTACAGGAAACGCTAAACTCGACTATACTTGTCTTTGAAGTTATCTTTCGATGAAAAAAGTATCGTAAGCTTGCCCGTTTTAGGGAGGGTTCTTAACACTTCGTTACAATAATGAGGATTTTATTGTTAAAAGCTTGACCTTATGCTGTAAGCCGAGTAAGATGGTAAACTACATTAAAACTCATGTATTTTCAGAAATAAATAAGCTCTTTGGGTTCTGATTTTTTTGAATTGCTTTAACAAAGCCACGCTGGCTTTTTCAATAGATAGGTTTGCTCCTCATGTTTTCCCCCCTTGCTTCTTTTCATCATAAGCCGTCTACCTTGCAACGAAGTGGGGTCTTCGAGCTTTACATCGGCAAAGCGAATGATGTTGAAGCTCACTTGGCGAAACACAAACCTAGTAAGGATGCCTACGGTCAGTTAAGCCTGAACGCCAACGTGGTTGAAAGTTCCAATAATTTAACTTACATTGTGCCAGAATCCGATGTAGGTAAAACCATTAACAAATATGTCGACACCAAAAAAGCCACGAGAAATGGTATTTTTGGGCAGGACGCATCTTTTGTTTACCCACTTAAAGCCCCGACTCAAGGGGGGGGTAATGCGAAGGCTTCTGATGCGGATATAAGGCTCGGCATTTATGCGGACGGCGAAGACTTAAAAGACTTTTTAAGCTATGTAGGCGTAGATGAATGGACGAAAGTGGTGAAGGATTCCCCTGATAAAATCACGCAATACGCCATTGAATTCGCCGAAGATGTCGAAACGGACGCCAAGGGTACGCCTATTGTTGCGAAAGAAGTGTCGAGCTTTGGGCAGGCGTCACCAACGCAAGGCAATCGCTTGAATGTCTTGGCTTAGCTTGTCGA
>CANGYO010000034.1 GCA_947458095.1 Vampirovibrionales bacterium
CCCTTTGAAGTCGAAAAAGTTAAAACTTTTTCTCTTGGGAAAGAAAACCGTTGGTTTCCTCTCCCAACCTCTCCTTCCTAAAGGTGAAGATTCACTTCGTGAATATGAAGGTTTCTGCCCACCTCGTCGCATCATTCCCCTTGCACGACGTCCGCATTCGAGGATTTGCTTTCGCTCACCCGCTCGGATTTAGTGCTTGGACGTCTGCTTGTGCAACCATTTAAACATCTTACCTTCATAAGAAAATTATTTAAGCAGGAAAGGTTTTTAGCATGAAACAATACTGGCTCATTAAATCCGAACCCTTTAAGTTTTCGTGGGATGACCTCGTGCGTTTGGGAAAAGACCATTGGGACGGCATCCGCAATTTTCAGGCAAGAAACAACTTAAAAGCCATGAAAAAAGGCGATATTTGCTTGTTTTATCATAGCAATGAAGGCAAGGAAATCGTGGGGCTTTGCCAAGTCGTCACGGAACATTATCCCGATCCCACGGATGAGACAGGCAAATGGGTCGTCGTGGATGTCGTGCCAATTAAGCCATTTAAGCGTTTTGTAACCTTAGCTGAAATCAAAGCCACGCCCAGCTTGGCGGATATGGCATTGTTAAAGCAAATGCGTTTGAGTGTGGCACCTGTGCGAGCCGAAGAGTTTGATGAGCTACTTCAACTTGGTGAAACGAGTCTATAAAAGGAGTCTATAAAATGCCTAGAGACGCACAACTTGCCCCTTGGGTGCATTCAATGCGACTTGCTGAAGATCCAACAATGCTTGGATGCCTTGTTCAGCTGCATCTAAAAACTGATTCATCACGGCTCGGCTAAAGGGGGCTTCTTCACTACTGGCTTGCACTTCTAAGAGCTGTCCTTCACCGTTCATCACGATGTTGGCATCCACTTCGGCGGTGGAATCTTCGTTGTAGTCTAAATCTAAAACGACCTGCCCACGAATCAAGCCGACTGAAACGGCGGCAATGGGTGAAATATGTGGCAAGGGCCAAACCTTTAGGCGAGGGTTGGCTTTCATTTCGAGGTCTTGAATATGGTACAGCGCGTCCATTAAAGCGATGTAAGAGCCTGTAATGGCGGCGACTCGAGTGCCACCGTCGGCTTGAAGCACGTCGGCATCGATGTGAATGGTGCGTTGCCCCAAGTTGGGCAAGTCCACGGCGGTTCGTAAGGTACGCCCAATCAAACGTTGAATTTCCATGGTACGGCCTGAAACCTTGTAGCGATCCCGACTGGCTCGGGTGTTGGTGGATCCTGGCAAGAGACTGTATTCGGCGGTAAGCCATCCGTGGGAGCCTTGTCCATAAATATGCTTCGGCACCCGATCTTCAAGCGTGGCGGTGCAAAGCACCTTCGTTTTACCGTAACTAATCAGCACAGATCCCGGTGCGTTTTCGGTAAAGCCTCGCACGATTTCAATGGAGCGAAGACTTAAGGCATCACGGTCTTCAGCACGGGTTAGCATGTAGGGGGACGTCGTCATAGGGGGGTATCCTTTATTGGAATCGCTTAATGGATATGAGATACCCCTAGTAAACCGCAAAAGTAGAGCTTCGACAAGTAAAAGCTTGGCTTAGATCATTTTCTCAAAAACGACAAAAAGGTACTTTACAGGGGAATCTATATCCAATCAGATCTTAATCATTTTTTTATTTGAAGAAAACCATGTTTCAGGTAAGCTAACACTAATTAGATCATTGTATGCCACCTTAACGGTGTCATTTTTTCCCTTTAAACAAGAAGGAAGCCGATATGACAAACGCTGAAACCCCTGAATTGAACATCCCTAACTTTAATCAAACTGACGCTGAAAGTAATGAATCCGCAGAAAAAAATGAAACACTGAATACCGAATCCAGTGAACCGACGTATGAAGAACTAAAAGCCCTCAATGAAGAATTACATCAACAATATATGCGACTCGCCGCCGATTTTGACAATTTTCGCAAGCGTCGTCTCAATGAAATGGAACAGACCCGTAAATACGGCGCCGAACACTTCTTACGAAACTTCCTGCCTGTGCTAGACAATTTTGAACGAGCACAAAAATCTATTACGGCGGAAAGTGATTCCGCCACCCTCTATAAAACACTGGAACTCATGCAACAACAGCTCGTGCAAGCCTTAGAAGAAACAGGCTTAAAACGTAGCGATGTCATTGGTAAAGTGTTTGACCCTGCCTTGCATGAAGCCGTGAGCCAATTGGTGGTGGAAGGACAAACGCCAAACACCATTATCGCTGAGCAACAAGCTGGCTATTGCTTGCATGACAAAGTCTTGCGTCATGCCCAAGTGATTGTGGCTAGTGAAGCATCCTAGATGCTGGCATCGAAGTATTATTAACGATTAAAGTGAGCCGTGTCCATGTCGAATCGAGATTACTATGAAATTTTAGGGGTGTCTCGTACAGCCGATGCCAAAGACATTAAAAAAGCCTTTCGCCAAAAGGCAAAAGAGTTGCATCCTGACACGAGTACGGATCCCGATGCAGAATCGCATTTCAAGGAACTCGGTGAAGCCTATAGCGTCATTAGCGATGCTGAAAAACGCCGTATTTACGACACTTACGGCAAAGACGGTCTCAATAACGCAGGCGGTGGCTACGGTGGTGGAGGGGGCTATGCCACCAATTGGGACTTCATGAGCGATTTCGGCGATATTGGCGATATATTTTCCGCTTTTTTCGGGGGCGGCGGCGGTCGTTCAAGAGGACCGCTTCGTGGGGATGATCGACGAACCACGCTGGAACTCAGCTTTATGGATGCCGTCTTTGGTTGCGAAAAGCAAATTAAAATCACGCGTTTGGATACCTGCCAAACCTGTTCAGGTACAGGTGCTGCCGCAGGCAGTCACCCTGAAGCCTGCACGCATTGTGGGGGGCATGGTCAGGTAAGGCAATCCGCTCAAACGATGTTTGGTAATTTTACGCAAGTGGTGACGTGTCCGTCCTGTCATGGATCAGGTACGATTATTAAAAACCCTTGTAAAGCTTGTCATGGACAGGGCATTGCCCCGAAAGATGAAACCATTACGCTGACCATTCCTGCTGGGGTGGACACAGGCACTCGCCTTCGGGTCGCTGGCGGAGGCGACGCTGGTGCCAATGGCATTCCTGCTGGGGATTTGTATGTGGTCATTCAAGTGCAAGAAGACGAGCATTTCTTACGAGACGCTTACGACGTGTTGATGAAAGTCCCTGTGCATTACACGCAACTGGTTTTGGGGGATCACGTTCGCATTCCCTTGCTCAAAGGGCATTATGATCTCAAGATCCCTTCTGGCACGGAAAACGGTCATATTATTACCTTAAAGGGTGAAGGCGTGCCTGTACTGAATCAACCCCATTTAAGAGGCAACTTGTTGATTCGTTTGGACATTCAAATCCCTCGCAAGGTTCGTGGGGATGAAAAGGCGTTATTGCAACAGTTGCATGACCTGCATAAGCATAATGTTAAGGCGGAAGATATTCGGCATGAAGAAGGTCATGCGTCGTCCTTTTTCAGCAAGATGAAGTTGTTTTTAGCTGGCAAGTAATATAGTGTTTTTCAGATAAAATTGTGATGCCTAACTCGTTGCACCAGCAGACGTCCAAGCACTAAATCCGAGCGGGTGAGCGAACTGCGAATCCCCGAGCGATTTTGCGGACGTCGTGCAAAGGAATGATGCGAGGAGGTGGGGATTCAGGGGGGATTTTCAAGGGGGGACGAAGGGGAGGAGAAACGCAATGCGTCCTTCCCCGTCCCCCCTTGAACGCATTTAGAGGTGTCGGAGAACCTTTGTGCGTCCAAAGGTCTCTGACAGCACCAGCTATAAAAGGAAGAAGAAATCCAAAAAATCGAAATACGTTTAGAAAATTAGAATTTTAGCTATTTTATCCGCAAGGCGTGACAAACGGCGTGATATGAAGCGGATCCACCGAAACGCCTTGCACAAACGCCCCCCAATGCAAGTGAGGCCCTGCGGCAAAGCCTGTAGATCCCACCTTGCCGATGGCTTGACCTTTGACCACGATGTCGTCTTCCCTCACCAGCAGTTGGCTGAGGTGAATGTAAATACTCGTCAAGCCCTGCCCATGATCCAAACCCACGGTGCCACCATGCAAGCGAAAGGCTCGTGCCACTTGGACTTTGCCTGATTCGGGGGCTTTGATGAGTTGCCCTTGAGGCGATTTTTGATCGATGCCCTTGTGGATGTTCCCTGTGAAAACGCCGTTCACCACACGCTTGACCCCAAAGGGCGAGTTCATACATTGCGGGACAGGGGCATTGAATTGTAAGGGGAAGTCCCAATAACGCTTGGTGGTTTTTAAGGCTTTTAGTGATGCAATGGCTTCCATTTCGCCAGCTTGAGGACTCAAGCCTGCCGTTTGCTTAGAAACACGAATGGCTTGCGTTTGAAAGGGTGTGACGATGACTTGAAGGTTGGTAGAGGCTAACACTTTAGCAGAAGCATCCAAGACCTTGAGCGAGCGTGAGCCTACGGAAGAGAGGGGATCCACCGCCAAAAGGGCTTGCCAACGTTGCGTTTGATTGACGACAGGCAAGGCATACGCCCACAGTGATTGACCGCCCCACAACACTTTAAGCTTAGGTGAAGCTGACGTCGTAATTTCTGTAGACGTCACCGTCAAAGTCGTAAAATCGCCTTGGGCTAGGGTTTTTTTTTGACATCAAGGGTGGTGTTGGGTGTCGGCACGCTTGCCGTTTTGGAGGCAACAGGAGCCGTGGCTTTCACAAGCATATCAGGCATCATTTTCGGTAAAGGAGCCAACGCCGTAAAGATGTATCCATTGGTGGGTGGCTCATGCACAATGGCGGAAAGCTTCACCGATTCCGCCTGAACATTTGGTAGAACAAGACTTACCGCAAGTATTGAAAAGCATGCCAAGCGTGTAAAAGAAGGGTGACTCATAACGCAAAACCTCACATTTAAAAAATCTCTTTATTGATCATAACACAGTCCACCAGATTTTTCACCCACCGCAAGGGTTAATGACGAAAAATCATCCTTTTGGTGTAGATTCGACTTGCCTCAAAAAAAAGGATGCTCCCTTTTCAATAAAATGGTATACTAGAGCTTGAGAGAGTCGAAACTGTTTTTAGAAACAGTTCCTCGTCACCTGTAATGATAAACGAGTCCTTAATTGATACCTTAAAATGAAAGCCTGCGTCTTTCGTTTGTCTACAATCCTGTAATGGAGTCATTCCCTTGTCAGAACATCGTTCAAACCCTTCACTTTCAACCGCTCAAGCCAAGCGTCGTTCGACCTTGTTGCTCCCTACGCAGGGAGAGCTTTTGCATGATTCGCCTTCACTAACACACGGCATTCAAATGCCTCAAATACCCAAAAAGCCTGCTGTGCCTGAACTCAGCCCTGAAGAGAAAATGGCTCAACAACTCAGCAAGCGAGTCGGTCTGCTCGCTGGGCATATGACGCATCAAGCGTCGTTGCATGAGCAAGCCGTTTCTAACACCAAAGGCATTTTTAGCGATTTGTTGGATGATTTAGATGTGGTGTGCCGTGCCTTTAAATCCAATTTCAAAAGTCGAGACATGGAAACGCATCGCATTTATTCAGAAGTCGACCCCGATCGTTCGATTGGCGTGCTAAATGTGATGTGGCACTGCTTGAGCTTTACCAGTCGTGGCAATCACAAGCCTTTGGCGATTGCTCGTGGGGGCAAGGAGCCTTTGTTTACAGGGCGGATTTTAGCGATTCGTGGGGATTTTCACGATCTCGCCCATAGCTATGAAACCTTTGACTTTGCCGATTTGCTGCCCTTTGAGCTAGCGAGTCTCTACATCCCAGCGGATCCCTTGGAATCTGCCATTATCCGCATTCCTCACTTGGGTGGTGAAGAAGAGTACATCGATCAAGCGTCCGCAGGGCGAGCGTTTTTGATGAAGACGGTGGAGATGGTCTGTTCAGGTGGATTCCTTCACGAACAATAAAAAACGCCCCTTCTGATAGGAGAAGGGGCGTTAGGTTTGATCTTATTGGTCAAGTGGATTTGTCAGATCCTCATGCTTCGGACTATTGCTGAGAACGAGCTCAAATATATCATCAAGATTAAGCGTAACAGGCTTAGAAGGTTGCAATGCTTCCTTTTGTGCGGTCAATGCATCTATTTGGTCTTGAACTTTTTTAAGTTCAGCTTGTTTTTTCGCTTCTAATCTGAGCTGACGAGCCTGTTCTTCTGCTTTAGCGGCGAGGGCTTTTTTATTTTCTAATGCTTTGGTTGCGAGTGCTTTAGATTCCAAAGTGGCTTTTTCAAACGCTACTTGTTCTTCGGGTGTTAATAAGTCACTAACGACTTTCATGCCTCTTTGTTCAGCACCTTCCGCAATTTTGGTTGGATTAAAAGTATCACGAATAGCTTGAACTGCTTTCCTGCCAAGAGAAGCATTTTCCTGACGAAGGGCTTGTCTTGTGACTGCTAACGCATCGCCTAAAAGACCGCCTGAACGTTGCTGACTACTACTTGCGTAGGGGGGGGGGGTGAGATTTGTGTTTAACATGGGGGTTTCCTTATTTTGATACAAAGTAAATAAAGGCAAACTGTTCTTTTTGATGCTTGCCTATTCATAGAAAACGCCCTGCAGAAAAAATGATGCTAGCTAGACTTCATTCTTTACAAAACGTTACAAAACATTAAAAGCTTAACGCCATCTTAGAGGCAGCCACTTCTTGAGCGGCTTTTACGCCTGCCCCAAACTGAACGGCGTAACCCAACTCAAGCAAGGCTTGTTCTAAAGAAGCTAACACCATGTAAACGTCTCGCTCGCCGACAAAGCCCAAATGCCCAATACGGAAAATCTTCCCTTTGAGGCTGGCTTGACCATCCGCCACGGTAATGCCAAAGCGATCCTTCAAGACCTTACGAATAGCAGGAGCTTCGATTCCTGTAGGAGGCAACACGGCGGTGACCGCAGGGCTGGCATTGACATCGTCTTCCACAAGCGTATTTAAACCTAAAGCTCGCACGCCAGCTCGCACCATGTTACGCAAAAGCAAGTGCCGAGCGTTCATGGCATCGATGCCTTCGTCTAGCATCATTTGAAGGCTGACATCCAACGCCATAATCAGGTGAGTTGCGGGCGTATACGCCGTGGTATCGTCTGCTTGAGCCTTCAAGTTTCTGGTGAAATTGAAATAAAACGCAGGATGCTTCACCTCATTTTGGTGACGAGCTAAAGCTCGTTCACCCACCGCCAAGAACGACAACCCTGGTTGCATCATAAAGCCTTTTTGACTACCGCTAATCGCCAAATCAATGCCCCATTCATCCATTTTGAAGGGCGACGCCGTCAAGCCTGTCACGGTGTCGACGATGCTCAACGCTCCATGCTGACGAATGGCGTTCGTCAAGCCTTCTACATCATTCAACGCCCCTGTGGATGTTTCACTATGCACGAAAATGACGGCTTTAATGGCTTTTTCAGTATCCGCATTTAAAGCGGTTTGGAGGGATTCCACCGTATTGACTTGCCCTTGCTCGACCTTGAGTTCTTGCACAACGATGCCGAGGCTTTTTGCCATATCCGCCCAACGGCTCGAAAAGACGCCACAACTCAGCACCAACAAGGTTTCTCCAACATTAAGGGTATTGCTTAAGGCGGCTTCAATGGCACCTGTTGCACTGGCGGTGTACAAAATCACAGGATGCTTGGTTTGAAAAATGCGTTGCAAGTTCGGGAACACACGCTTCATAATAAGCTTAAACTCAGGCGAACGATGCCCCACTGCTGGACGGCTCATGACTTCACGAACGGCATCAGGCAAGGGCGTAGGACCTGGAATCATCAAAAAGGGGTAGGTATTTGTCATTACAGCGTTTCCTTTATGGATTTAATGGTTTTCTTTTAACGTAATCGCAAGGTCTCCTGCGAGGGGACGCAAAACGAAAATGTTAATTTCAGGGTGAAAATGCCCGTTATTACCGAGCTTGTCAGGCACGAAATAAAAGCCCAAGCGTTGAAACAAGCTCTTTGAAAACAAGCGAGGCGTCACTTCATAATACAGCGAATCATAAGCCAACGCCTTGGCATCCAAAAGGGCTTGAATCAACAATTGCCCGCCCAATCCTTGATCTCGAAAATCAGGCAAGACATAAAACTTAATCAATTCGGCAATTTTTTCCTTACTTTCATTGCCTTTGAGTGGTTCAAATCCACCGCAACCCACCAGCTTGCCTGTGGCATTATCTTCAATCACATAATAACGAGCATCAGTTTTTTGAGCCATATAAGCAGACATCGCAACCACTTCAGGGTCATTGGCGGGGCAGTCTTCGGTATAATCAAACTCAGCGAGCGTGTTGACGACAATGGCTTCGATTTGGGCATCATCCGCAGCGGTTGCCAAACGCAACGTGGCTTTGTCTAAAATAAGGCGAGGGAGCGTTTGAGCTTCAAGGATTTGGGTTGCAGGCATTGTGGGGACTCCCTTTATGAAATCATACAGAACACTTCTTTTATTATCCACGCTAAAAACGTTTTGACTAGGGGGCTTTCTCTCGCATTTTAATAATTGGGTTGATTATAAGTACTTCTAATCGTGCTGGCTTGCTTTTGCCAAACCGCCATACGCAAAGACGCTTGAGCTGCATCAATTAAAATACGCAACAAGGTTTCTTGTTCTCGAAGGCTTAAATAGGTTTCTTGAATCCCTACCGACCACAACAGTTTGGTGGCGAGTTGATCGAAGACGCCTGCATCATAGCGTGAAATACCCGTAATACCCAATGTTTGCATTTCTCTCGGTCGGTCGTTGAGGTAAGCCGTCATGTCAATGCTTAAGCGATATAAGGGACTCGGGTAAGCAGTATGGCGTTGATTATTATTGATGCTCAAGGTCAAGCACGCCAAATCCAAAAGCTGTTGAGCCTGTTGTAAGAGTTGAGGATCCTGCCTGACTTCAGGGAAGCCCGCCTCTTCCAAGTATCGAATGCAACTGGGTGAACTCAATAGGGGACGCAAGGCTTGTTCCAAATAAACCGAACATTTGCTATTTTTGGCACGAGTGGGGGGCATAAAAACATAGGTGTAAAAATAGCCTTGCCTTAGGGACTTGACTTGTTCATAAAGGCTATTCAGGTGGGCTGTTTCTTTGTTTTGAGACGCTTGCACTTGCCCCCGTTCAAAGGGAACAGGACGCAAGGTGGCTCCCCAGTGGAGGGTTGGAGATGAAGGCATCGTAGGATGGGTTGACATGGTCAAGACCTTAGAAAAGCAATTTGGAAACTAGATTACCTGAGTATAGCATTGAGGGTTATTATTGTCTATAGAAAGCTCTGCAAAAGGGGGGTGTTTTGGGAGAATAAAGGCATGAAACAGTCTAGCCTGAGAGATCTACATATGATACCATTTAAACGACCATAAGCACATCGAGAACCCGAGCGACAACGAAGACGTCAGACGCTATTTAAAATGGGAATTGGTATCAAATACCTGTCTCGCTAAATTGGTACTATACAAAGCATATGGATTGACGTATACTACAATCAATGCTCTTTTCTTTAATGACTCATAAGTGGCTTACCCTTTCATGCACCCTGCTTTTCATTTACAACCACCTCGAAGACCAAACCCTTTTTCACATCGACAAGGGGGGACGTCGACATCGCCAGAAGATCCTCCAAAAGACGGTGAATCTCTGTTGATTGACAACATTCTGTTGCCCACCGCTAAACTGTCTAAAGACTTGCTAGAATCGAATGTCTTGGTGGATTCGGAAACTCGCACGCCTGAAGAAGCCCACAGTCAAGAAGAAGCCGTCTTGCTTTCTTATGTGGAAAATCGTAAAAAACACCATGCCCTTTCTATCTTAGATGGCATTAAAATCGGCATCCTAACGGGTGTAGGGGCAGGTCTCGCTTCAATACCGATTGCCTTGGGCTTGAATAAAATGGGCGTATTAAAGGACTACCCTCATCGCTTAGAAAAGGGAAACTTTTTAAAATTTGTGATGTATCATTTGCTTTTTCAAGGCTTTGAAGAAGTCGCTAAAACAGACAAGGGTTTAAAAAATAAACTCGTGGCGATTTTGCCAAACGTCCTTAAAACCACGGCGTTTGGTGTGATTTCTGGTGCGTTTTTGTCGATGTACTTAACCAAGCATCAGGTGAAATCAGCGAAGCATATCGCCAATGAATGGCACGAAAATAGTGAAAAAGCACAGGTTTTTCAAGATGAAGAAAAAAAGACAAACGCCAAAACGCAGGATCCCTACAAAGAAAGTCCCAACCATTCGCTTGAAAAAACCTTGAGCTACCCTGAATGGAAGCATTTTGCGGAAAATTGGAAGCATCATGTGGTGGAAGCCCTTAAGTTCAACTTTATTATTTCAACAGCAGTGTTGGGTGTACAAATTGCGGGCTTGGTTTCAGGCTTATGGTTGGCAAAACATGAAGGGGTACAGGTCAAAAAGTATTTTGATGCCATCGCACAACCCTTTGAAGATCCCAAATCTCCGTTGCATTTTGCCAATACGATGAAGGGGGGCTTGGTGGGTTGGATTAAAGCAAAAAGTCAAATGAAAGACAGTGCCACCATTCATAAATCCTTTCAAGCCGAATGGCCCACGCTTGCATTGGGCTGGCTAACAGGGCGTTTTAGCCTATTAAGTGTGGCTCGTTTATCGATGCTTTCGGTGTTGACGGCGAAGTTTTGGGCAGACAAGAACATCAAGCATATTAAAGACATCGAAACCGACGTACAGAATACACAAGACGACAAACCAAAAACTAGCCCAAAGGTCAATGAACCTAGATAGTCGACTTGTCATACTAAAAAAGCACCTACAGAACGCTCTGTTCCCTCTCCTTGAGGAGAGGGCTAGGGAGAGGGGGGGATGTCCAAAACCCAGTGTTGACATCTACTCCCCACCCCAACCCTCCCCTTAAAGGGGAGGGAGCAAGAAGCCTTTTTAAATTCGCAGAATCTTTTCTGCAATTAAACTAACCTGATTTTGAGAGAAGTAGAGAGAGACAAAAAAATATGGATCTATTTCGTTCCCTCACGGGGGATGTCATCGCTAAAAGCTTGGACGGTCACTTGGCTCGGCAAAAAGCGATCGTCTCGAACATTTCAAATGCTGAAACGCCCAACTATCGCCATCGGGATGTCGATTTTCAAGGCGACTTGCGTCACGCCATTGCTTCTGCAAAAGGGGAAGGGTCTTCTTTAGAAAATATCGCGAGTAATCAAACGCCGCTTGCCATGCAGGGGACGAATCCCTTGCACTTTAACTACCAAGCCAACGATTCGCTCCAGCAATACTTGGCTCAAAATGCGTATGAAGGAGCAGAAAAAATTTCAGGAGCAGGAATAACATCCACGCAAAACGAGACCTTTAAATACCGCAACGACGGCAATGGCGTCGATTTAGAACGAGAAATGGTCGCCATGACCAAAAACGCCAGCATGTTTCAAGCCCTCATTGCTTTTCAAAGCAGGCAAAACCAACAGCTTAAAGGCGTGATTGCCGAACAATAATAATTCGATTCTACAAGCCCGAAGAGAGATACACCCATGATGATGATGATGGACATTTACGACATTACCGCTTCTTCGATGACCGCACAACGCTTGCGTATGGATACCATTGCCGCCAACCTCGCCAACGTCAACACGACTCGACGACCTGACGGGCAGATTGGGGCGTATCAGCGGAAAAACGTGATATTTGCTCCCATGTTACAGCAATCTCAAGAGGCTCAAGGCGTCGCCAATATGGGACGAGACAAGATCGCTTTTGCCAACGGCACAGGCAACCGCTCTTCTAAAGAACTACAAGGTACTCAAGGACTCGGCGTGCAAGTCTTGCAAATTTCGACTGACACCGACACGCCCATGCGTATGGTTTATGACCCCACCCACCCCGATGCCAATAAAGACGGCTTTGTGGAATACCCCAACGTCAATGCCGTGACCGAAATGGTGGATATGATTTCAGCCAGTAAGGCGTATGAAGCGTCCGTTTCCGCATTTAAGTCGACGAAATCCATGAATGAAGCAACGCTTCAAATGTAAGAATTCCTTCCATTATCTACATGATTTTACAGCGGAAAACAAGCATTTTTTACATAGCAACGCTCAAAAAAACTAGAATAGAAAAAGACATTTTAATCTAACACATACTTTGACACAATGCTCAAAACATAACGGAATAATACTCATGATTAACCCACTCCAAGCCAACTTAGATGCCTACGCCTTAGGCGGTATTTCACAAGATTTCAATTCCGCCAATCAAGCTTTTCAAGCCCATTACCGCACAGGCATTTCTAAAAGTAGCGATGACGTCAAAACGGAAGCTGGGCTTTCCGCCACCGATATTGCGGAGCAAAATCAGCTTGCTAGCGGAGCCGTCGGTGGAAGCATTGGGGGCTTTGGTATCATGCTTAAAAATGAAATGAGCCGTGTGAATCAAATGCAACTTTCCGCAAACGACAATATGCAAGACTATGCCACAGGCGGAGAAATCCCCTTGCACCAAGTGATGATGTCCGTCAACAAAGCGGAAATGTCGTTGAAACTTGCCACACAAGTCCGTAATAAAATGGTCGCCGCCTATCAGGATATTTCACGCATGCAAATCTGATACATGGTATAAGACGTTTTGGAAACCTTAGATACATTCCTTGTAAAGAAAGATACAAACACCTGTGAATCCTACTATAGAATCGATGTTAGAAAAACTACAAACCCTTAGCCTTGTGCAGAAAGTCACGCTAGGCACGCTTATTTTAGGCATGGGCTTGGTTGGATTCTTTCTCTTCAATCGAGCAAACGATTCCTATGATGTTTTGTATTCCAACTTGTCGTTGCCTGATGCCGCTGCGACTGTCAACAAGCTCAAAGAAGTCAAAGTGCCGTATCGTCTAGCCGACGGCGGAACCACGGTGCTGGTGCCGAAAGATCAAAAAAGCGAAATGATGCTTGAAACCGCCGATGAACTCACCAGTAGCCAAGGCGTCAGCTTGGCGAAAATCCCCCCTGTGCTTCAAGGCGATGTCCAAAAAGAATGGCTGAAAAAGTTTAATTCAGACGAAATCTCCACCACCTTGCAATCCATTCAAGGCATTCGAGATGCCAAAGTCATGATTTCAACGCCTGAAGAAAGCGTCTTTACCGAAAAGGATGACCCTATTCGAGCCAGCGTGATGCTTGTCGTCGAACCTGGCTTTCGCTTGGAACAAAAGCAAGTCACCACGATTAAAAATTTGGTATCCCACGCCGTTCCAGGTTTGACCCCTGAACAAGTGGTGATTTCAGACAATTACGGCAATTCGCTCGACGATTCCCCCACCGCAAACGGCACCATGCAAACCCGTGAAACCCGCAAGTCTCAAATGGAAACCGCCCTTCAAAAGAAGTTGACCGATTTAATCGAACCGATTGTGGGTGAAGGCAATGCTGTATTGTCTGTTTCTATGGATCTAAACTTTGATCAAGCCCGTGCCAATATCAAAACCATTAAGCCTGAAATTATTAAGGACGATAAAGCCATTGGCGTGATTGTGTCGCAACAAAGTGAATCGGAAGAATACGAAGGGCAAAAAAAGGACGAAAAAGGGACGCCTGGATCTGAAAGCAATACCGCCCCCAGCTATAAAACCAAAGACGACAAAGAAAAAGACAAACGTTACACCAATAAAAAAGAAACCACCAATTACGCCCATTCCGAAGAAACCAAGGAAGTGGTTTACGCCAGTGGCGAAGTCCAACGCATTACCATTGCTGTTGCCATGAATAAGGTCTTAACCGAATCGGAAACCACGGAAATTAAAGAAATGCTCGCCAATGCAGCAGGCTTGAACTTGGATCGTGGGGATAGCGTGGACGTGAAAGGCTTTAAGTTTAGCGAATCGCCCAACAAAAAAAACGAGCTAATGACCCAAGCCTTTAAAGACGCTCAACGAAACGATCTTTTCCTTCAACTGGGGTACATTGCCACCTTACTGACGCTAGGCGTAATGGCGTTGCTGATTTTGAAAAACCTCTTTGAAAAAGGCATGCCTGTTTCAACGGCTCAATTGATTTTAGACGATGACGGGCAGCCCATTCCTGATGTTGTTTATGACGCCAAAGGTGAAGAAATCAAGGTGGAAACCCTCGCCGTTGACGAAAAAACAGGTAAGCTGTTACTGCCTGAAGGCCCTGTTTATGACGCCGAAGGTAGGATGATTTCTTTGAATGGTGTTAGCAAAGAACAACTCAACTTGCCTAAGTCTAAGTATACAAACGCCCCTGAAATTGAGTACATGCGTCAAAGTATTTATGGCTTTATTCAAAAAGACACCGCCATTGCCGCTAAAATTTTGGTGTCTTATATGGGGCATGATCAAGAGTAATACCATTTAAACGACGAAACGTTTATTTGAATCCGCCATATTTTATTACTTGACTCTTAACTATGCTTGGCTTACTCTTATAAAAGTTCAAGAAAGCGTCCATAGCTCAGCGGTAGAGCAGTCCCCTTTTAAGGGAAAGGTCCTGAGTTCGAATCTCAGTGGACGCATAAAAACCCCACACTTTATGTGTTGGGGTTTTTTATTTAGGGTCTGGTAAACTATAGCCTCAATAATTAAGCCATCGCTTCTTTATTCACAACTTCCCCATCTTCCCCATAAATGGGAATACGAATCTCTTGCTTAATCGGTAAGAGTTTCAGATCCTTTTTCGGCGCTTTCTTATCAGGCGTCTTTTTGGCAGGCTCCTGTGTTTTGGGGTTCGCTGTCTTAGGTTTGGGAATTTCCTGCACCACGACAGGAATCGCTTCTTTCGCCGTCTTATTTTCAATGCTGTAGCGATGCGACGTGTCAATCAAAATCTTTTCTTTATGTGCGGATTGACCAGGATCCGCTTTTTTTTCTTGGTCACGGCTATGTAAAATAATATCAATTCGTCTATTCTTCGCACGATTGCTTGCCGTGCTGTTAGACGTGACAGGGCGACTGTCGGCATAACCAATGGCGGCTAAATCAGTGGGGGCAAACTTATGGTAGTTAATAAAATGTCGCACAACGGCACAGGCTCTTGCGGAAGAGAGTTCCCAGTTAGACGGGTAACGTCCTGAAATGGGGGACGCATCGGTATGCCCTTCAATATGCACCAAGTGAGTCGGGGTGCTTTTTCGTAAGCGATCCGCCACTTGATCCAAAAAGCGAATACTTCGTGGATTCAACTGGGCAGACCCTGATGAAAAAAGTAGGCGACTGTCAAAGCTGATTTTAATGCCTCGTTCTTGCAGGGTGACTTCTAGTCCTCGCAAGGGAACACCGTCTAAGTCCTTGACTTGGTCTTTAAAGCCTTCTGCAGGGCTTAAATCCCCCTTTGCAATGGCTTTGGCGATGTCCTGTTGAAGGTCATTGGCGACTTCATCCAACTCTTCTAAGAGTTCTTCAAACTCCTTTTTTTCGCCATGGGTCAAAATCAAACTTTCGTATTTCCCCACGACCCCTTCGCCTTTGCCTGTTTCTTCAAAGGCAGGGTTAGGTTTATCCGTTGGGGTGCTTTCCCCCTGAAAAACTGAAGCAATCCCTTTGAGTAAGGTTTCTTGTTGAAAAGAACGCTTGATTTCTTCGGCGGCCTTATTGTTGTCCGTCAATTTAGATTGAGCAATGGCATACAAGGCGGTAAAGGTTGCAAACAACAAGGTGATGAAATCGGCATAAGACACCAGCCAGCGTTCTAGATTTTCATGTTCAGGGTGTTTTTTATGCCGTGCCATGGGGAAGGTTCTCGTTTAAAGAAGGGGAGTATGCTTCCTTAGTATAACGATTTTCGTTGACTTCTTAGAGCCTTGATCGTTAAAAATCATCCGTCTAATAGTTAAAAACGTCATGATTAAGCACTGGGCAACGCGTTGAAAAGTTGTCATAATGAAGAAGAGTGGTTCCTTGGAAATAGAAGACGTCATCCTGAACGACTGTGAAGGATCTCCCCGCACAGGGGGAGGAGATGTTTCGTTGCACTCAACATGACGTTTCCCCTTGAAATCGTGTGTCAGAACCGGGAGTTTCGGGTGTCAAAAGAAGGGGTTCTGTGTGTCAAAAACAAGGATTCTGTGTGCCAAAAACGAGGGTTTCGTGTGTCGAAAAAGCAGGTTTCGTGTGTCGAAAAAGCAGGTTTCGTGTGTCGAAAAGTCACTAAAAGTTCTCCTTTTTTAGGAAGCTTTTTTGTTTTTATGGCATAATAAAAATTGATTATCCCTCCTTAACGTAAAAGGTGTTTTCTATGCCAAATGAATCCAACCCATCAACAGACAGTCACTTCACCGATGAACTCTACACCCCGTTTGCCAGCGATTGGCCTTCTATTGCAGGGCGTCCGCCACGGCGGGTGTCCAAAAAAATATGGGTCGGCAACGTCCCTGTGGGTGGCGATGCCCCTGTTTCGGTGCAAAGCATGCTCGTCAATGACACCCGAGACATCAAAGAAAGCATCAACCAAATCCAACGCCTCGCCGATGCTGGGGTGGATATTGTACGTTTGGCTGTGCCTGATGCAGAAGCTGCAGAAGCCCTAAAATCAATCGTTTCAGCGTCTCCTGTCCCCATTGTAGCGGATATTCACTTTGATTACCGCCTTGCCTTACAAGCGGCGGACAACGGCGTGCATGCCATTCGTATCAATCCTGGTAATATCGGATCTAAAGACTTTGTGCGAAAAGTCGTCGACAAATGTAAGGAACGTGAACTCCCGATTCGTATAGGCGTTAATGGGGGTTCGGTGGAAAAAGCCATTAAACTGGCTTACCCCAAGCAATTGGAACGTCAATTGGTGGAAAGTGCCTTGTTGAATGCTCGTATTTTGGAAGATGAAGACTTCGACCAGTTCAAAATATCCGTCAAAGCCAGCGATCCTTTGCAAGCGGTCACGGCGTATCGGGAATTGGCACGGCGTTGTGACTACCCGCTCCATTTGGGCGTCACCGAAGCAGGCACCTTAAAACGAGGCATCTCTAAAAGTGCGTTTGCCTTAGGGATGCTTCTGTATGAAGGCATTGGCGATACGATTCGGGTGTCCTTAACGGCGGACAGTGTGGAAGAAGTCTTTGCGGGGCAGGAGATTCTGCGGAGCGTGGGCTTGCGTCAAGAAGGCGTGAATATCATTTCTTGCCCCGCTTGCGGACGCTGCGAAGTCGACTTACACGGCTTGACCACCGAAGTCGAACAGCTCGTCGCCAAATTGGATGTACCCTTGACGGTGGCGGTGATGGGATGCTTTGTCAACGGGCCAGGTGAAGCCGAACATGCGGATGTAGGCATTGCAGGAGGCATTGGGCAGTATTACATTTTCCGTGGGGAAGACCGCATTCGCCGAGTCCCTGAAGCGGAAGCCTTAGACGCCTTAAAAGAAGAGATTGCTCGTGCGACAGACGAATTTAAGAAAGCAAACCCTGATTGGAAGGGAAGCAAGCAGGCTCAATTGATTAAGAAGTAATATAGGGTGTTTTTAGATAAAAGCGGTATGTTTAAACCGTTTGACCAGCAGACGTCCAAGCACTAAATCCGAGCGGGTGAGCGAACTGCGAATCCCCGAGCGATTTTGCGGACGTCGTGCAAAGGAATGATGCGAGGAGGTGGGGACAAAACCTTCTTATTCACGAAGTGAATCTTCCCCTTTAGGATGGAGAGGTTGGGAGAGGAAACCAACGGTTTTCTTTCCCAAGAGAAAAAGTTTACTTTTTCGACTGAAGGGGGGATTTTCA
>CANGYO010000035.1 GCA_947458095.1 Vampirovibrionales bacterium
AGGAGAGGTTGGGAGAGGAAACCAACGGTTTTCTTTCCCAAGAGAAAAAGTCAGAGACTTTTTCGACGGAAGGGGGGCGACCAAGACCCTCCCTCCCTTAAGCCGCCTTTAGAGGTATCGGAGACCTCTGGCGGAGCAAAGGTCTCTGATGACGACCAGCCCAAAAAACAAGCGAGAAAACCCAAAAACAGTCCTTAACCCTTTTTCAATAGATCTTGGCAAAGCTCTTGAATCACCGAACTTAAGCTCAAATTCAAGTTGATTTCATTGTTTAAGAAATAAATCGCATCGGTGGGTAAGTGGGCATCGGTTTTTAAGGTCGTGTTGGGTAGATTCTGCACCAATTGCAAGGCTTCTTCCCCAAGGGCTTCAATCAACTGCAACTGCACAGGATGAATCAATAAAGTGATGTCTCCCTTTAAAGCATGGACTTGCACGGCACGCTTCCACGCTTCCGCCAAAACCTGATGCGGTACGTCTTGCCACACCACCAAAGACGCTTCTTTTAGCACCAAACCCATTAAATGCACGGCTTGGGCTTCAGCCTGCTCCAAACGTTGAGATTCCACCCGTTTCGCGCCTTCAAGCATGAGTTTAGCCGCTTCTAACAGTTCCATCGTTTCCATCGCCGCAGCTTCATAGCCTTGAGACACCCCCGATTCAAAGCCTTCGTCGTAGCCCCTTTGCTTGGCTTCACTTTCTAAGTTTTCTAGGCTTAAACGTCCTTCGGCTTCAATGTCTTCCGCACGCTTATGGGCTTTTTCTACTAAGGCACGGGCTTCTAAGCGAGCTTGGGCTACAATCTTTTCAGCGTCGCCTTGAGCATTTTCCATCAAGGAAGCCCGTGTTTTATGTGCATCCGTCAGCAAGATTTTAATATCCCGCAAGGCTTCTTCTTCGGCAGGGTTGATCGAATGAAGCTCGACAGGCTTACCTAAGGTGACTTCTTTGAAGACGTTTTCTCTCATGATGGATCCTTATCGCTCCCTTTTTCTTAAAAAGAAAAAGGGAAAAGATTATAATTAGGTGACAAAGCTGTCTTCATCCTTACTACGGGCAATTTGTATTTCACCAGACGCTTCAAGCCCACGAATCACACTGACAATAATGGTTTGTTTTTCAGAAACATCTTTGGCACGAACGGCTCCCATGAACTCCATATCGTCTTTAAGCATGGCAGCGGCTCGTTCAGACATATTGGCAAAAATGACCGTTTGCACTTCTTCTTTGGCACCTTTAAGGGCAAGAGCAAGATCTTTGGTTTCCACTTCACGCAAGATGCGTTGAATCGTTCGGCCGTCGAGTTTAGCGACATCTTCAAACACAAACATCAAGCTACGGACATTTTCCGCCATTTCAGGATCCCGCATTTCCATGTTGTCCAAAATGGCTTTTTCGGTGGTACGGTCACTGTAATTGAGGATCTCCGCCAGCGATTCGATACCACCCGCTTGACTAAAGTCGCCTGTCATTACGCTTGAGAACTTGTTTTCCATAATCATTTCCACTTCACGCAAAACTTCAGGATTGGTTCTGTCCATCACTGCAATACGTGATGCGATTTCCACTTGAGCTTCAGGTGAAAGCAAAGACAAGATCGCCGCCGCTCTATCTGCTTTAAGGTAAGACAAGACCAAGGCGACTAACTGGGGATTTTCATTTTGGAAGGATGATGCCAACTGGGTAGGGTCTGCCTTATTAAAGAAATCAAAGGGCGTCGTTTGTAGGGACTGTACCAGTTTATTTAAGATTTTTTGAGCATGTTCTTCACCAAAGGAATCCGTGAGAATCTCTCGAGCATAGGAAACCCCACCAGAAACCAAAAAGCCTTGGGCTTCAAATAAAACATAAAATTCGGTAATGACTTCTGTAAAGACTTCAGGGGCAACCCTGTCCATTGCGGCAATGTGAAACGCAAGGCGTTCGACTTCGGTGTCATCTTTAATATTTTTAAGGACATCCGCAGCCGTGCCTGGCCCTATAGAAATCAACAAACACGCCACTTTTTGAACGTAGTTGAGTTCTTCAATGCTTTTAATCAGGGGCTGCGTTTTTTTGGGTTCGTCAGTGAGCATGGCTTCCTCGTGGGGGGGGGGATTTGGGGTGTCTTTATTCTTATTGTAGCGAATCAGAGGGGGTTTGTCTCCTCTGTTCCTCCACCTAGAGGAGATTCGACCCGTTTGGGCAAAGCTCCTTCGTGTGAAGGATAGGTGAAAGTCTTATGCAATGCTTTAATATAGCCATCTGTACAGAAAGCTCTAAAGACGGCTATAAGAGTTAAATGAAAGGTTTTTGTTATGTTGTCGTTTTTACTTCAATGGATCCCCCCCGTCTTTTACGCCTTAAAACGCCAAACCCTTCAACACCTTGTGGGAGGCTGCCTACTCTTGGGGCTTTCCGTCAGCGTGGCTTCTGCCAATACCATTGAACAAATCTCCCTTGAAAAACAAGCCGACGGTAAATTGAATATCAACGTGAATGTGACAGGCAATGCCCGAGAACTCACCCCAGACGAAAACGATGCCGAAGGGGTCTATACGCTCGGCTTGCAAGGTAAAACATCGGACAAAGTGAAAGCCACGCCCTTGGTGATGGATGCATCTGGGCAACATATTGCACGGCTTAATGTGGAACATGGTAAGCTTTCGGTCGTTGTACCAGGCGTGTCTTCTAAAGATATTCGTGTAAATATGAGAAGTCATCAAGCTGAATCCGCTTCGACAGGATTAAACGTTCAAGCCAATGATGACACCTTTAAGCGTCCCGCTTCAGACGGCTATGCGATGACCAATACATGGACGCCTAAAGGGAGTCCCTTTGAAACGCCGTCGAATGCTTCATCGGGTACAAACGTATTACCGTCTTTTGACTTTAGCGAAAACCCAGAACCTTCTACCTTTACGGGATTCATGCCTTACCGTCAACCGTCCCAAAAATCAAGATGGCATAAGAAATCACGTGCTTCTTTCGCTCATCACCCAAGGACGGGGCATCGTGCGAAGTCGGCACCGCCTGTTTCGTGGGGGGCTGCCTTGACGCCGAAGTCGGCTCAAAAGGCCGTTCCTTCTGATGCCGTTTTAGATGAAGTCGCCACCCTTGAAGGAGGCATACCACTTGAAGAGACGCTTAAAAATACGTCCATGGTACCTGCTGTTGAAGAAACCGTTGAAACTTTTGTGGTGAGTCCGTTTACAGATGAAGTGGTCGAACCCAATCCTGCATTGGAACACGTCCTTTCTGAGGAAGACGCTTACTTACGATACCTACAATTGCCTTGGGACAATGAAGCTTGGTTGAATGAGCGTCTTGAAAGCAGTTTGGCGTATGATGTGGCTCAACTGAATGTCAGCGTGTGGATGATGTATCTCTGCATAGGAGGCATGGTCTTGGCGGTGGCTTTAGGACTTGCCTTTAAGATGAATCCCCGTTTGGCGGAAGCCATGGCTCGTTTTAGAGCAGGGCTTTTCAAAACGGTTCCTCAGACTCCGATTGAAAAGAGAGCTGTCGAAAAAACGTCGCCTTATAATGAAGCTGAAAAGCCTTTTGCCAGCTGGCTCATGTCTGAAGCAGAAGAGGTGGTAGAAACACATCAACCTGTTGAAGAGTCCTTATTGGCAGATGACGAGCTGGATGCCCTCATTCCGATCGATGCCGTCAGTTCCCAACGGAACAGTGTTTTTGTCATGCCTACACCGAATATAAGCAGTGTACCACTTTTGTATCAGTCTGCTGAAGCGACGCCTCAAGCCGTTGCAGAAGTGGTAGAGGCTCCTGTGATTACGGCGGTTTCGGCTCCTGCCTTGCCAAAATTGGGTAAGCTAAAGGCACCGACGTATTTTGCGTTTCGTCATCATCAAAAAAGCCGTCAAGACACGCCTGCCAAAGCCCCGATGAAGGCGTTGTTTACCTTACCCAAAACGCCTGTCAAGCCTGTGGCGACTGTGAAGTCTTTAGAATACAGCCGTTTAAACCGCCTGCACTTTGGGTAAGGATTTTTTTATTTAGCCCCAGAGTGATAACGAACGGCTTTAAACAAATGTTGACTCTCTTCTTTTTGATTGATAACTTTTCTTGGGTATCCTCGATGGAGAACAGAATCAAAAAAAGAGACCAACGTGTAATCTGTTGATGTATTCTCAATACGGTACACTGAAGAACCTTCTTTGATTTCAAACTCCCCACCACTTAAGTTTTTTAAAGGGAAGTATAAAAGGGTATTTAGTGCTTTTTTAGGACCTTCCTTTTCGCTCATTAGGTCACGATGAAAAGTAGGGGAAGGCTGATTCGCTTTGCATCTAGGAATAAGATCTGACGCCGTTTCTTTTAAATTGTGTTTTTCTGCCAAACGTTTAGCCCAGCTTATTTGTAAATCTATAATACCAAACGAACTGTTTTGAAAGTGTTCTATGATTTTTTGAGGTATATGTGTATAAACCAAGCCATACTTCTCAAATTTTTCTAATAAAGCGTCTAAAAATGTGGGTGTCCATTGTAAACTCTTAGGGTCTAGTAAACATTTGCTTATATCAGAAGGATTTATGTTTATTTTTGCTGGTAGAGGCTTGTAAAAGGTATCTCCCTTACTATTTATAATGCCTTTTCGTTTAATAGGTTCTAATTTTTCAATAGGCTCTTGAAAAAAAAGGGTAGGTTTAAATTGATATATTTTTTTTGTGGTCACCATTGTATCAAAAGCCTATTAGTAGGGTGTTGTATATTTCCATACCCCTATAAAAACACGTCCATTGACAAATGTGCTATATCAACTAGTTTTTCTTCGATTCTTTCGCTGAATGGTGAGCCTCAATCACCCGTTCCACGGCGTAAAGCGAATGATGCAAGTCTGAACTTTCTGCACGAATCCGACGAAACTCGGCTTCTAAGGCATCCAACTCTTCATCAGACAAAGCCTGCAGTTCGATAATCGAATCCCGAGCCTTCTTGTTGGCACGAATAATTTCATCCAACTTCAAGCCCACCACACGAGCATCACGGTTTTGGGTGTTCTGAATGAGGAACACCATTAAAAAGGTAATGATCGTGGTGCTGGTGTTAATGACCAATTGCCACGTGTCTGAATAGTGAAAGACGGATCCCACGCTTGCCCAAATCACAATCGTCAGGCTGGCAATCACAAAGGCTTGTGGCGAACCAGCCCGTTCTGAAACATGGTGGGCAAACTTGCGAAAGGCTTCGTGAGAGAGACTAGGCATAGGTCATCCTTTCTTCTCTGTATTATCTACAATGGCTTGCGACCCTGAATAACACGAATCAAGACCGACGCAATGGCCAGCACAATCAAGATGTGGATAAACTCACCGAAAAAGTGGAAGCTAAAACCGAGTATCCATAATACAAGTAAAATCATCGCAATGGTGTAAAGCATGGGGTGTTGTCCTTTTTTTCTTCTATAGTATTCACTATACAGCTCGATACTACCACGTTGTAGAGGAATCCCTTGTTTGTTCGGAATCTTTTAATCTTTAGATTATAAAAATGACACATTTCGATTGACACCACTTCACGTTTGCCTTATGGTGAACCTAGCTTAAGAAACAGGTTTTCTCGCCTAGAGTTCTTAGCCACTGTTACTGTTTGTGTTGTTCGCACTTGTATGCGGGCAACAAACCCAATTAGGAGAATTGCTTTGGCTGTTCTACAACACTTGACCTTACCTATGAATGAATCCTTAGAAGCTAATTTTGCGGCTTTACTCGAAAAAAGTTTTAACGCTGAAGTCCGTATGGGGGCTTTGTGCGTCGGTTCTATCTTACGAGTTGAAAAAGACGGCTTGCTCGTTGATGTCGACGGCAAGTACGAAGGCTTCGTCCCCATGAAAGAAATCCCCAATGCCCATACGTCTGAAGACTTGGCAGAAACCTTTCAAGTCGGTGCAAACCAAGAGTTTTTCGTTTTAAGAGACAATGAAGAACATCATCAATATATATTGAGCTTGCGTCGTGTGCAGCAAGTCAAAAACTGGGAAACCTTAAGCCAAGCCAAAGAAGATCAAACCACCATGCAAGCCACCATTTTGGGTGTGACCAAAGGCGGTATGTTGGCTTCGGTGATGAACATTAAGGGCTTTATTCCTTCGAGCCAATTGCGAGTGACCAAGTCTTTGGACGATCTTTCAGGTGAAGAATTGCCTGTAAAAGTCTTGGAAGTCGACAGTAACCGTAACAAGTTGATTTTAAGCCACCGTCAAGCCGTTTTTGAAATGAAGGCTGCGATGCGTGCCGATACCCTCAAAGAGCTTGAAGAAGGTACGGTTGTCACAGGTGAAGTCGTTAAAATTACCGATTTTGGTGTCTTTGTGGACATCAACGGCATCGACGGGCTATTGCCTTTGTCTGAAATTACCTGGCGACGCATTAAGCACCCTAGCGATGTAATTAACTTGGGCGAACATGTGACGGTACAAGTTTTGACTGTGGATCATGACCGTCAACGCATTAGCTTGAGCCTCAAGCGTATGGAAGCCGATCCTTGGACGGTGGTGGATGACATGTTCCAAGCGGGGCAACAGGTGGAAGGTCGCATTTCTAAGCAACTCGCCAGTGGCGTCTTGGCGGAATTGACGTCTGGTGTGGAAGCCTATTGTGCTTACGGGCAGCATGGACGCATCTTTGAGCAGGATGCGACTTACAACTTTGAAGTGGTGTCTATTGCCGCTTACGATCGTCGTATTACGTTGGCTTATAAGCCCTTTACGGTTGAAGGCTAGTCCTTCATTTTTAGTGTTTGAAAAAAGGGAGCATCTCTTGTAGAGGCTCCCTTTTTTGTGTCTGTCGCTATATATAGATATAGTGTTTTCTAATTGAAAAGTGGGGTGCCTAAACTCGTTGCACAAGCCGACGTCCAAGCACTAAATCCGAGCGGGTGAGCGCACTGCGAATCCCCGAGCGATTTTGCGGACGTCCCACGAGTAGAAAGTGGAGCAAGCGAAAAGGATGAGAAAGGGGGTGGATTTTTAAGGAGGGGGAAAGAGAAGGAAATTGTTGCGGCTCTCCTTCTCTTTCCCCCTCCTTAAACCGCCTTTGGGGGTTTGGGGGTCTTTGGCGGAGCAAAGACCCCCAAGCACCAGCTCAAGAAAGGAAGCTAGCCAAATCCAAAAAACAAAGATTCTCAATACTGCCACTTCTTAAATAGAAAACACTCTAATATAGTGGGTTTTAAGCACTAGGCGAGCAGATCAAAATACGTCATACTGAAAAAGAGTAGTTCTTTGAAAATCTATGCAAAACAAGGCGAAAAATGCCTACATCCTTCAAAATCCCTTGATTTCATGTGTCAAAAAGCAAGATTTTGTGTGTCAGAAATGAGGGTTTTGTGTGCCAAGAAAAGGGGTTTCCTGTGTCAAAAACAGCGGTTTCGTGTGTCAAGAAACAGGGTTTTGTGTGTCAAGAAACAGGGTTTTGTGTGTCGAAAAGTACCCCTGTTTTTTATAGTTGTGTGATGTGACTGGCGATTTCGGCAAGCGTTTGGTCGTCTTCTAAAAGCTGAAGTTCACGGGCGTAATCTACCAGCACAGGCATAAAATCACGCAATTCATCACTAATAAAATGGAACACGGCTTCGTCTGGAACAGTTAAATCACCCTTTTCACAAGGCATGCCTAACGCCACAGGCAATTCATAACTGTGAAACGCATGTCGCTCTACCCCAATATCAAATAGGGTTTTCAACAAATGCTGCCTAAAATGGCTGATGGACTTTAAAGAAGCCCGCCGTTTTTGGGTGCCTTCCCATGTGGTATAGGCATGAGGCATCACCACGCTTTGCAAGACATGATTCAACGCCACCAGCTCAATTCGCTCCGCTGGGTTGGACGAATTATGCTCGACGGTCACGGTGACGCCATGGCGTCCTAAGGCTTGCTGAATCTGCCGTTGGGTTTGGTTTAAGCCCCCTGCAATTTTGAAAATAGGGTTTGGGGCGACAGGTATTTTTCCGTCGACAGCTTGTACGGCATCAATGGGGGGGACGACAGGGGTTGTTTTGCTGGGTTCCGTTAGGCTTATTACTTGCCCACGACACACACGCCCAAGCAATAGCTTTTGCAAGGCTTTACGTTCCGCTTGACTATGCCCGATATGAGACAATCGTGCCAAAAAGTGCTTCAAAAAGCGTTGATACAAAAAGCCATGACCCACAATCACCACGCAAGGCACGGCACGATGAATCGCCGAATCTTCATTAAGAGAGGTCAATAGATTGTTGCGACGGGCGTCGGCAGAAATAAAGCCCATGCTTAGTAACTTTTCCGCATAGACCGCCAAATCTTCAATCAAGGCCGTTTCCGCTTCTGGTAACGCCGTATGAGCAAACAAAATTTCAGGGATGTTCCCTTTATAATAGGCGGTGCTGAGGTCGTCCACTTCATTGAGGGGATTCGTACGTTTCTTCGATTTTTGGCGTATTTTCTCAGGGACGCCCGTTTCCACAGGCACATTACTTAAGAAACGAAACGCCTTGCTTAGCATCTGATTGAGCAAGGACGCATCTTGCGGTTGTACGACTTTTTTAGCCAAGCTTAATTCTACACCACAAGGCAACAAGGCAAACGGCACCGATTGCAAGGAACGAGGAAAGACGCACAGCAATTCATCTTTCACGCCAATGGCAAGGGGTTCATAATTGGCGGGGGTGCTAATGGGAATACCAAATTCATCCGTGTGAGAGGAGGCTCCTAAACGACGACGCTTAAGCTCTGGCGAAGAGGCGGCTTCTAAGGCTTCATTGGGCGTGAGTGGGGAAGGCATGGGCGATGTGACCTTTTAGACTTGGTTTATGCTGTAAGACCTAACGTACAACTATTTTTAAAGCGTAAGCATTTTTAAAGCAGGAAACATTAAGAATTAAAGCTTTTCTTGGCACGATCCATATCTCGGTTCACCTGTTGAATGCGGAGGGTGTCTCGCTTGTCATGGAGCTTTTTTCCACGACAGACACCGAGTTCCACCTTCACCCAACAGCGACTAAAGTAAAGCTTTAATGGTATTAATGTTAGTCCTTTTTCTTGAATTTTTTCGGAAAGTTTAGCAATTTCCCTTTTTTGGAGGAGCAGTTTGCGAATGCGAGTGGGGGCATGATTGTAATGCGTCCCCGATTCGTAAGGCGAGATGTTTAAACTATACAGAAAAACTTCGCCTTTTTCAATACGGGCGTGGGCATCCACCATACTGACCTTGCCTGCTCGCAGGGACTTAATTTCGGTACCCGTCAACACAATGCCTGCCGTGTACGTTTCAAGTACATGGTATTCATGGTAGGCTTTTCGGTTTGACACAATTGTTTTGGACATGACACACTATTCCACTAAGGGGACTCCATTAAGGGGATATTTCGTCATTCTGAACGAATGTGAAGAATCTCCCAAGCGAGTAGAGAGGAGATGTTTCGCAACGCTCAACATGACACAAGCAATTTTTGTCGACTTTCAACGACCTTTTTATAGTATAATATAGAAAAGTCGTATTCCCTAGTATTTCAGTAAAAACTCATGGAAAAGATGCCCTATGTCTTTGCAGGCCCTTTCTCTAAAAAATGCACAAACGGTGGCAAAGCTCTTAGATGCACAGGGGTTTCAAACCACTCACTGGATGTCTGCCAATTCGCCTAAGCTATGGCTGTATACCATTTTAGCGGCTCTTTCAGGGGGACAAATGCCCTTTCCGTTGATTCAAGCGTGGCAAAAGGAGCAAGCCGTCTTAGGCGTGTCTTTCATGCAAAGTGACCCTTTTATGACCTTTCGACGTTACTTAACAGGCTTTGATGTGGATGCTTCACTTGAAAATCCCTTAGCCATTGAAGTGGCCTTTTTAGAAGCGTTGTTTCAGTTTAACCAAAAACGTGGGGTTCGCTTTATTTTGGCTGAATTAAGTCCTTTAAACACGGGACGTTTAAATCTGTTAAAGCATCAGGGCTTTCAGGTGGCGATGCACAATGCTTATTTTTATCTGCCTCAATCTTTAATCGAAGGTGTGTCTGAATCTGTAGAAAGTGAAACGGCTTTAAGGCAAGCGGGTTATAAGCGTGTCATGTCGCCTCATTATGCAACGGTCTGCGAACATTATAATCAACAATTGCCTGTGTTGTGGAAGCATGCCTTGAGTAAGTTACCTCAACATTTCAAATCTAAACCCAACACCGAACGTTGGTATTTACCCTTACAGGGAGAAAAGAAAACACAAACGTGTGGGGTTTTGGCGGAAATTAAAGCTCCTGTCGAATCGTCTCATGTCTGGAATCTGTGGATCTTAGCCCCTTTGCATCAGGTGGTGGACGCAAAGGGTATTGTAGCTTTGTTTGCTCGTTATATTCATACGCTTGATGCTCAAGCCGTGATAAGGCTTCAAGTGAACCCCATTCAAACGGCGTTAAAAGAAGGTGTGGAAGCGTTCTTAGAAGAAGCGGTTGACGAGCAAAGCATTTGTCTGATCAAGGAACTCAAAGCCCGCCCTCGATCAGGCATAAAGCTTCACCTGCCAACGCCACCACTTGGTTTAGAGGGGGCTTCCCCTGCGTTTGGCAACGGTAGCTAGGTAGTGTCGAATTGATACAAAGCATTTGACGCGGGATTCTGTTTTGATTATAGTGGTCAAATAGGTGCCGTAAGATGTTCCCATTGAGACTGTCTTACGTTCTTCGACCCGTGTGCCTAGCACAACGGCTATTTATTTAAGATCCCTACACACATGAGCGAAGAAGTAGGAAAGTTCACGACATGCAATATAAAGGACTATAAGTGATGCAACATCCACTTATTCGTGAAATCGAAAAAGAGTATACCCGTACCGATCGCCCCGTCTTATTCCCTGGGGATACCGTACGCGTCAACGTAAAAATCGTTGAAGGCAGCAAAGAACGTATTCAGGCGTTTGAAGGCATTATCATCGCCAAACGCGGCGCAGGCGTGGGTGCCACCTTCCGTGTGCGTAAGGTGTTTCAAGGCGTGAGCGTTGAGCGTACCTTCCTCATTAACTCCCCACGAGTTGAAACCATTACCGTATTGCGTCGTGGACGTGTGCGTCGTGCGAAGCTTTACTACTTGCGGGATCGCATGGGTAAAGCGGCTCGTATCCGTGAAAAAACCACGGGTTATGCAGCGCCTACGAAATTCGGATCGATTTTGGTTGCCAATGCCAACAATCCGACCGAAGGCACGAAAAAAGCCAAGAAAAAGAAATAGTTTTTCTTGATATTTAGTTTTAACCAGTGGAAGGTAGAACCTTCCACTGGTTTTTTGAGTTCTTAGATTGAATCATTAAGCAAGATGAACCGATCTTTCTAACGTTTGCCTTTTTTGGCATAGACGGCGGCTAAGACTTCCGCCACCGCTAAAAAGAGTTCAGGGGGAATCATATCCCCATAACCCACCTGATCGTACAAGGCTCTCGCCAGCGGACGGTTTTCCACCAGCTCAATGCCCAAAGACTGTGCTTTGGCTTTGATTTTTTGAGCAAAGGCATCCACCCCGATCGCCACGACATGCGGGGCGGGGGCAATGTCAGGGTCGTAGCGTAAGGCAACGGCATAGTGAGTGGGGTTGGTAATGACGACATCCGCCGTGGGCAAGTGCTTCAACTGCTTGGACTGCAAAATCTTCTGCCCCGCTTGCTTGATCTTCCCCCGCATTTTCTGATCGCCTTCCAAGTTCTTGGATTCATCCTTAATGTCTTGCTTGCTCATGCGTAATTGCTTTTCATTTTGAAAGGCTTGGTAACGCCAATCCGCCAAACCCAGCACCAAATACACCATAAACACCCACCCTGTGAGCTTAAAGACCAAGCTTCCCATGGTGGCGAGTAAAATGTTAGGATTCGCAAAATTCAACTGCTGTAGTTCAGGCATCGACCCTTGAATGACGTTATAGCTGACCGAGCCCACAATCGACATTTTTAAAATGCCTTTAATTAGCTCCACCACCGAACGTTGAGAAAAAATCCGTTTAAAACCTTTCATGGGATTTACTTTAGAAAGGCTTGGTTCTAAGGGTTTAAGGGTGAACAAGGCTCGTACTTGCATGAAGTTAATGCCCAAGCCAGCCAAGACCATTACCCCCATAAAAGGCATTAAAATCAGCCCCAGCTGGTGCATGGTTTCGTTGAAAGCCCCTAGAAACATGGTACTGTTGAAAATCGTGGTGGCGTCATCGAGTTCAAAGCTTTTTCTCATAAAGCTCATCATAATTTGCATGAAATACGTACCAGACATCCCAATGAGCAATAACGCCATGCCGAGCAAACCTGCCGCGTTGAGATCCACGCTTTTGGCGACCTGCCCGTCTTGCCGAGCTTTGGAGACCTTATAGGCGGTGGGTTTCTCAGTTTTTTCACCTTCGGACATCATCATTATGCGGATGACTCACTTTCACAATATCGTGTACTGTCTTTTTATGATGAAAGTTTAGGGCGTTTGCGTCAAGGGCATACGGTAAAAAATCCCCCACATAGTCAAACACCCCTGTATAAATATCAGGGGTGCGACACGATAATTTAAGGTTTAAAAAACGGACTTGCCTTAGCGTCACTAGCACTGAACTCAGGTAATTGTAAACTGCTGGAGCCCAGACGATAAGTAGGTGTTTTTTTGTCTAAACTTGGGATTTTGGTTGGTTTTCCGAAAGTGATCTCTTCAGGCTGATTTCGACGTTCCTCACCGCGAGGTATCTCCTCTTGAGTTATCCTTCTTGGAGGATCTTCTTGAGAGGTTTCACCTTTGGCGAGAATCGCATCTTTAAGCTTGGGGTCTAGATTTTCAATCGCTTTTTCTAAGTTATCTTTAGGCAAGGTAATTTTGATGGAACGACGACCACCATTTTCATTTTTTTGCAATAGTCGAAGCGTTGTTACACCGTCTTCATCGGTAGAAACTTGTTCCACGGTGCTTTTTGGAATGTCGGCGATTGTGTCGTTTTCGCCCAAGTTGATGTTGAGTTTCTTTTTACCAGCAAAATCAGGATCCAACTCACCGATTTCTAAGGATTGTGCCACATCTTTACCCTTAGGGCTACCTTCTAATTCGTTGTCTGCTAAGTTATAGGTTTCAGCTCGATTCGCTTTAGAACTTAAGACCAATTTACCGTCTTTGTTTTTGTCTTCAGGGTTGAAATACGTACCAGCTTCATCTTGTGTTCTCGGCTTTCTTTTGGAAGCTTTCTCGACATTATATCGATCATCCTCCTTGACGGTTTCAGGACGTAAACGTTCGGCTAAAGTCGTTTCACTTAAAACGCCTAATGCTTTTTTCTGTTTGTCCGTAAAATTGGCGGTGGCTTCTTCTAAACTATCTTTCGGCACAATAATAGTAACGGTATTGGTCACAGTGCCTGCCTTATTTCCAGCAGTTAATTCGTTAGTCAGGGTTATACGATAGTTGTCATCATCTTCGTTTTCAACAGAAGAAACTTTTGCTAATGGACTACCTTCAATGGTGTCATTCTTACCTAAAACAATGGTCACGTCAGAATCGTATAAATGAGACGCAGAGCCGAGCTTGATTTTATTTGCTTTGTTGTCGCCATCATTAAATCGGTATGTCATATTTTCATTACTATAAGCTGCTTGGAAGATACTTTCTTCATTGCCAGAGGCAACTGCTTTAGTACGATCTAAGGTTTTATTATTACCAGCACCTAATGACATGCCCAAGACGAGACTTTGACCATTGTTAAACGAGATGTCGTCATAAAAATGCTCTTCACGACGCATTGTTTCTACTTTTTTTGAGGTTGTGGTAGGCACAGGTTTTTCAGGAGTAATTGGACGATTGACTTTTGACATAGCAATATTTTCTTTCTTTATCTTCATATAGGGGTGGTGAACAAGGTGAGAGGAGGGGGAGACACACGTTGTAATCTCTGACACAATAATAAAAACAAGCATCCTCCCACGATTGCCCGCTTGTTACAAAGGCTGTTACAAAAGCCGTCACCCTATTTCCTCACAATAGACGAAGACGCTTGACAAGTCCCTTTGTTTGAAAGAAGATAAAGCCAACGACGCAATGAAAACTCATTGACGTGGGGGATTAGCTCATTTGGTAGAGCACCTGCTTTGCACGCAGGGGGTGAGCGGTTCGAATCCGCTATCCTCCACCACTTTTTAAATACGTTTGACAAGGCTTGTATTTAAGTATTAAATTTGTTTTGTAAACGGGCTGCTACGGCTTCGTACCAGCCGTCTTGAGCAGGCAGTTTCGTCCACGTGGAGAAGGCATCAATGGCTTGATGAATCAACATACCTAAGCCGTTCTGCACAATGGGGCATCCATGCGTTCGAGCAAGCGTCATTAAAAGCGTTTCAGCAGGATTGTAAATCAAATCCACCACATGAGCCTGTGGATTCAACGCTTCCATTTGCCGTAAAGACAAAGGCGTGGCGTTGGTGTCTGGGTGCATGCCCACAGGCGTGCAATTCACCAAAACATCCACCAAAGCGAGGCGTTTGGCATCTAAGGCTTCAGTCGAAATCACGTCTAGCGTGGTGAACGCATTCGTTTCTTGTACCCATTCCGAAAAAGCAACTTTTAAAGCCTCCGCTTTTTCAGGGCTTCGCATTACTAGCGTGATGCGGTGAGCAGGCGTCTTGCCTTCAAAGATCATCGCCGCCAAAACCGCCCGAGCCGCCCCCCCCCCACCGAGAACCAAGGCATGCCCGCCTGCTAGTTTTTCTTGCGTGGGTGTCGCTAAACTCTTGTAAAAGCCTGTACTGTCGGTATTATGCCCAATGAGCGAAATTTCTTGATCCACATCGACCCGAAAGACGGTGTTGACCGCCCCCACTCGCTTGGCAGCAGGTGTTAAAGCAGGGAGCTTTTCATGCAACAGCACTTTATAAGGGATCGTGACATTAAAGCCATGCACCCCACTCATCAACATCGACGCAATCGCTCCTTCTTCGAGTTGCTTGAGCGTATAATCGAAAAGCTTATATTCGCCTTTTAGCCCTGTGAGTTCGAGCAAGGTGTGATGAATCAACGGGCTATAACTATGCCCCAGCGGATGCCCCAACAAACCTAAGAAGTATCGAGAGGTCACACGGCATTCCTTTAAAGTATTCAAAAAATGGTGGACAGTACTGGATTCGAACCAGCGACCACCACAATGTCAATGTGGTGCTCTACCAACTGAGCTAACTGTCCACAGCTCGTTCTTATCTCCTGTATTAAATGCTAAACATACGCATAATGCAAGTGCCTCTAACGTTTTTTCTTACTTGGTTGAAAAATCCCCCATACAGGATGCTCCTGTACAGGGGCATTCGCTTCAGGCACGACCTGCTCAACATCGATTAAGACAATGCGGTACACGGCATCTCGTGGGGTGATACGGGGCAGAATCGACATGCCTGTAAGCACATGTCCAAAAATGGCGTACTTGGCATCTAAGGCTCGTTGAGGTTCTAGCGTAATGTAAAATTGGCTCGACGCACTATTAAGCTCTTTGCTACGAGCCATGGCGACAATGCCAGCATCGCAATGAGAAAGCGTGTTTTGCACTTCTAAGTCGATCTGTTCTTTGGAACCCCCACTGCCTGTGTTGGTGGGGTCGCCTGTTTGAATAACAAATTCAGGCACCACCCGATGCCAACGCATGCCTTGTTCGTTATAAAAGCCCGATTGAATCAATTTTTGTAGATGAGCCGTGGTTTTAGGGGCGTCTTTTTCATAAAACGCAAAGACAATATCGCCTTTAGACGTTTCAATTCTCGCCCCTGCCTTATAGGCATCTGCCACAAGATTGAATCCACCTAAAAAAAGACAAACCGTTAAAAGAAAAATACTTATGGGAAGGACATGATATTTTTTTTGCATGGGTTTCGCTCCACCGAACTACTATATTTAACTTAAGTCTACACCAAAATAGTATACCTAGACTATAATACAAGGTAAGATCGAATCAAACAAGCTTTAAGGAAGCCTCCTATGATGTCTCAGCATCCCACAGCGTTAATACCTAGCTCTTCAAACCCCCATGATATTACCGCGTTGTGTCAAGCCAATGTCTTAACGCCCAAAGGGGTATTGAAAAGCACGACGCTTCAAATGCAAAATGGGGTGATTAAATCATTGGGTGCGGATCTGCCTGCCAATCATTTTCTGCGAAGTGAAGACGTTCACACGGTGCAATTGGGTGAAGATTACTTGATTACCCCTGCCTTGATTGATTTGCAGCTTAACGGAGCCTTTGGTGTAGACTTTTCGGCAGGGAACATTCCTGAAATGCAAAAGGTATTGGATACGTTGCCTCAATACGGTGTCACTGGCATTTTACCGACTTTGGTGACGGCTCCCTTGATGGAGATGGTTAGTGCGACCAATGCGATTGAAGAATTGATTCATTTTAACACCCGTGCCACTGGAGCCAAAGTCTTAGGCATTCATTTGGAAGGACCTTTTTTGAACCCTGACAAACGGGGGACGCATCCGAAAGAACATATGTTGCCGATTGATCTGGATGCCTTACATTTACTGCTTTCACCGCATGTGAAGATGGTGACCTATGCCCCAGAATTGGATGAAAACTTTGAGATGCTTGATGCCCTTCGTGAAAAAGGACTCTTGGTTTTTGCGGGGCATAGTAAGGCCGCACGTGGGCATTTAAGGGCCGCCATCAATCAAGGCTTAAAGGGCGTGACGCATTTGTATAATGCGTTAGAATCTTACACGCATCGTCAAGTGGGAACCAGTCTTCATGCGTTATTGGAAAAAGAGCTGTGGGCGTCCTTTATTGCGGATGGGTATCATGTGCATCCTGAAGTATTAGAACTGACCTTTAAGATGAAAAGTATCGACAAGCTTGTTTTGGTGTCGGACGCCATGAGCCTTGCGGGTCTAAAAGAAGGGGAAACAGCACGTTTTGCGGGGACTGTCGTGCAGAACAAGGAAGGGCGTGCCATCAATACAGAAGGTCACTTAGCAGGTTCCACCCAACTCTTACCTGATATGATTCGTAATTTGTTGAATTGGGAAATCTGTAGCCTTGAAGACGCCTTTCAAATGGCGACGCATAACCCTGCACATCTTTTGGGTGTGGACGATCATCGTGGGAGCTTAAAGGAAGGCTATGTGGCGGATCTGCTGTTGTGGCATCAACCCACGATGAAGCTTTTGGCGACGTGGATCGGTGGAGAGTTACGTTGGTGTGATGAAGGGCTGTTTCGTCAAGCGTCACAAGGCATCGTTTTAAATCCAGAAGCGATCGAAAATAAGGGATCTGCTTTGAATCCCCCTTCGCAGTACAAGGCTCACTTGACGCTGTAGAAAACGCTAAAGACGGCTATAGAAAGCTCTGCAATAGTGGTTTCTATATAAGGAGCTTAGTTCAATGGGGGTTTCCCGAAAGAATTGATGATTACTTGTTTCTCTGAGGATAAGGATTTTTTTCTGTCAGCTTGTTCTACCAGTTGACCAATCCCATTTAGTAAATGTTTAAGAGGGTTTACCGTTGAACCTTTTGGAGGAGGAAAAAGTAATACATCTTGGGTATTATATTTACTATAGTAAAAGATAGGTAAAATAGGCTATAATAAAGGGGTATTTGTTTAGTTGGAGAATCCCTTATTTATGACTTATCCTTTAGCCTTACGTCAACTTGCTGTAGAAAAAGTGCGTCAAAAAGAAATGACTCAAGCCAAAGCCGCCAA
>CANGYO010000036.1 GCA_947458095.1 Vampirovibrionales bacterium
CAGGGAAGACTTTGGGTCATTTCTTCAAGGAATCGGTGTTGGGGGCAGGCATCTTGGAGCAGGTAGTCGGCGAAGTGCATAAGAACGTCCTCAAAACAATGTTATGCTCTTATTTTACCAAAAACAACCGACTTTCTCTGTACCTTCGATGAACTTGATGCAGTGGCTCGAAAAAGGGGGGGGTGGAACGCTAAGGAAGATGACGCTACCCTTACGCAATTCCTTTCTTCTATGGATGGCATGGAAACATCCGAACATCCGATTATTGTGATCGGTACAACCAACCTGGCACTTAAAGAGTTAGATCCTGCGATGCTTCGGCGTTTAGAACGTCATGTGGAAGTCGCCTTGCCTGATATAAAAGGGCGTCAAGCCTTGTTTGAGCATTACGGTAAAAAGTACAATTTAAGTGGTGCGTCTAAAGCCTACTTAAATACGTTGGCGAAAAGCAGCATGAGCTTTTCGCCTGCGGATATTAAAAACATTCTGAATGAAGCGGCGATTTTAACGGCTCGAGACAATCACAAGAGTATTACGCCAGCCACCCTTGAAGAAGCGGTGGATCGTGTACTCGTGGGTAGCAAGCGAGACCTCAAAATAAGCGACTCTGAAAAGAGACGATTTGCCTTACATGAAATCGGACATGCTATTGTGGGGCATTTCTTAAAAGATGACTTTGAAATTAAGAAAGTGACCATTGTATCTCGTTCGGACGCCTTAGGAGCGACGTGGAGCCAACCAAAAAAAGAAAATGACCTCCTTTTAAGTACAAGGAAAGGTTTAATAGATGAAATTGCAGGTGCCTTTGGTGGACGCATTGCAGAAGAAATACTACTTGGAGCAGATAATGTGAGTATTGGTGCACACAGCGACCTTGATGCTATTCGAAAAATTGCCGAACACATGGTGCTGGATGCTGGCTGGTCGGGCTTTGCCCCACGCAACTATCGTAATTCCGAACATTTGAGCGAACATTTAAAGCAACGCCTCGAAAAAGCGGTGGATGAGATCGTGAGCTTAGGCGAAGCCCGTGCCAGAAAGGTGCTTAAAAAACAGAGCCTCTTGCTCGACAAAGCCACAGAAGCCTTGCTGAAAGAAGAAACGCTCGATGCCCAAGCCTTCAAAGACTTGGTCAAGCGATATGGTGTTCTGATGTAGACAGGAAAGAGCCGTTCTAAATAAGCGAAGGGAGTTGCGTCGCCGAAGGCTTGCGTAAATTTGTATTTGCGTCATAATATAAAAGTGACACTTCGGGCAAGTGGCGGAATGGTAGACGCGCTAGTCTTAGGAACTAGTATAGAAATGTGTGGAGGTTCGAGTCCTCTCTTGCCCACCAACAAAACGCCTCCCAAATAGGAGGCGTTTTTTTAGCCGTCTTTATACCATTTAAACGAGTGAAAATCGTAGCGACAACGCAGACACAAGACGAGCTTTATTCGTTTTTGAGTTCAAGCTTGGCGTAGCGTGGATCCAACAACTTCTTGCCACTCAAGCGTTCAAACTCCACATTATAAAGCACCTTATTGCCTGAACCGAGTACTTGGGCAATTTTGCCTTCGCCAAACTTCGCATGAGCCACACGATCGCCCACCTTATACGTCGGCAGATTAGAAAGATCCACCGTGGATGGCTTTTCAGCACGAGGCGTAGATGACAAGCTAGGCGGCATCAAACGACCGTCATCTCGACGAGCATAGCTGTTGGAGGAAGGAGCATTTGTTCGAGAGGCATCACCACGCTTTTCACGCTCCCCACGACCCGCCCCATCCACACGGCTTGAACCGTATCGACGCTCTTCATAACTGCTGTACGGCGATGCTTCGGCATCCAAGCTAAAGCTACCCGTCATCAATTCACGAGGCACCTCACTCAAAAAGCGACTTGGGACGCTGTATTTCAGCTCGCCAAAAATCATGCGACGCCGTGCATAGGTCAACATCAAGAACATCTCCGCACGAGTCACGCCCACATACATCAATCGGCGTTCTTCTTCCATTTCATCCGCACTATTTAAGGCTCGGTTATGCGGAAACAGTCCTTCTTCCATGCCGACAATCGCCACTATTGGGAACTCCAAGCCTTTGGCGGCGTGCAGGGTCATCAAGGTTAGGCGAGCTTGGGTAGCCGTGCCTGCTTCGGCGGTATCTAAATCGCTCATCAAAGCGAGTTGAGCCAAAAATTCGCCGAGCTTGTCTTGCGTTTCGCCCTCAGCATTGTCCCCATGAAATTGGCGAGCCACCGACATCAGTTCATCTAAGTTGGCTAAACGACCCTCTTCATCTTTGGGATCTTCCGCTTCAAGCGCTTTGTCATAGCCTGACAACTGGCGAATGGTGAGCATGACTTCATCAATGTAAACGCCTTGCCCCTGTTGTTCGGTGACCCGTTGCATCACGGTGACAAAATCGGCAATGCCTTGGCGAGCCTTGCCTTTGACTTCGGGGATTTGATCGACTTCAAACAAGGCATTATAAAAGGAAATGCCTTTGGCTCTGCCGTAATTTTCGATGTGTTCAATGGTTTTCGCCCCAATGCCTCGGCGGGGGACGTTCAAGACTCGCTTGACGCTATAGCTGTCGTCAGGGTTAAAAAGGACGGTGAGATAGGCGAGAACGTCTTTGACTTCACGACGCTCGTAGAACTTGATGCCGCCGACCATGGTGTAGGGGATGCCTCGTGAAATGAGCAAGTCTTCAATCACACGACTTTGTACGTTGGTGCGGTACAACACGGCACATTCATTCAGCGTTTGATTAGAACGCTTGGCGTAATCTTGCAATTTTTCAAGCACGAAGTGGGCTTCATCCCGATCATCCGTCGCTTCATAGCAATAGATTTTTTCGCCGTCGCCTTTCACCGCACGCAGTTCTTTGGGGAGCCGTTCGCTATTGCGTTCAATGACGGCGTTGGCGGCTTGTAAGATTTTCGCCGTGGAACGGTAATTGTCTTGCAAGGTGATGAGCTGGGCTTCTTTAAAGTCTTTTTGAAAGCCTAAGCAAATGCGGAAGTTCGCCCCACGCCACGAGTAAATGGATTGATCCACATCGCCCACCACCGTCAAGCTACGGTTATGCCAGTGAACCTGATCATGGCTACGGCTGGTCTGCCCTGTGGCGAGCATACGAATGAGATCGTACTGGACTTCGTTGGTGTCTTGAAATTCATCCACCAAAATATGGCGAAAATGCTGATTGTAATTCGCCAATAAGGCAGGGTGCTGGCGGAGCAATTTCACGGTCAACAACAACAAATCGTCAAAGTCTAAGGCATTATTTTCCGCCATTTGTTGTTCGTAAAGGGTGAATAATTCAGACAAACGCTCGGCTTTATAGTCTTTGGCGTTGGTGGCGTGATCAAAGGCATCGAAGCCTTGGTTTTTTACGGCGGAAATTTGATACTTAATCCCACGAGCAGGATAGAGTTTTTCGTCCAAATTCTTGGATTTCAAAATATCTTTAATGACGGCAAGCGTTTCAGCTTCGTCATAAATCACAAAGTTTTGCTTCCACTTCGCCCCTGAAGGCGACGTATAATGCACAATGTCTCGACGCAACAAACGCACGCAAACACTGTGAAAGGTTCCCATCCAAACGTCATTGACAACGGAAGGATCAATCAAGGTTGCCAAGCGAGCCTTCATTTCTTTAGCGGCTTTATTGGTGAAGGTCACCGAAAGCACTTGGCTTGCCCACACAGGTTCCAAGCCGTCGCCTTGCCCTTGCAAAAGATGGGCAATGCGATGCGTCAAGACTTTGGTTTTACCGCTGCCAGCTCCAGCCAGCACCAGCAGAGGACCTGCTCTGTAGGCGACGGCTTGGGCTTGGGCTGGGTTCATCCCCACCAAGAGGGGAGAGAGAGCATCTAAAGAAGAAGTCATAACAGCAATATCCTCATCTATCTAGCGTAATTAGCATAGTTTAGCACGAACAAATGGAGGATGTTTCGCTTTTTTTTGGGGGGCTTCCTTAGAAAAAGCTATATTAAAAGTAAGTATATTCTATTTTATAGTATTCGCTATATAGTGTTCGATAGATGAAACAGGCTATGAGGCTATTCTAGGAGCCTAGATTTTTTTGTGCGGGCGTGTAGTGAGACCTACATAACCAAACAAAAAAATCGTAGCGACAACGAAGAGACCATAGACCGTTTTATCCATCGGATACTATAATATTTTTTAAATCAAGGAGTATTCAATCCATGGGTTTTTTCAATAACACACTACCTAAAGAAGTTCGAGACAATTCAACCGCTTCAAGTAAGCCTTCTGAAGAGCTTCAATCCTACCAGCTTAAAGAAAATTATAATGCCTTAACCAGCAGTTTGAAAAAAATCCAAAGCTTGGGTAACTTACAAAGTACCGCCGACAAACAACGAGCGATTCAAGGTCTTTTAGAAACCGTACGTACCAACTTTGGATGGACATATGCTGCTTATTGGGAAGTCAACAACAAGGGTGATGAACTCTTTTTCAGTGTCAAGTCAGGACAACTCGGTAGTGAGTTTGACGCCGTCACAGACAGTTCCACTTTTCAAAAAGGTTTAGGTTTAAACGGTCGAGCTTGGCAAGAAGGACGTTTGGTTTATGTTCGTAGCATGAGTGAACTCAACGATTCTTCTCGTCGTGATGCGGCTCAACGAGCAGGCGTTCAGTGGGGCGTTTCCTTCCCCATTCGTGTCAATAATAAAACCATCGGTACCATTGAGTTCTTTTCAACAGAAGCGTCCAACGTTTCACCTGAACGCTTGGCGACGATTGAAGCCCTTTCAACCATCACTTCCTTTGTCTTTGAACGGATTGACAGTAACTTGCAAGAACTGCATGGGGCGGAATGCCTTAATGGCGTGCAACGCTTGTTTAGTTTAATTGCAAGCGTTCATACGAAAGAAGAAGCCATTAGCACGGCCTTAACTGGCATCAAAGACGCCTTTGGATGGGATTATGCCAGCTATTGGCGTTATGACGGCTCGCAAAATGCCCTCGTCTTCGACAAAGAATCAGGTAGCGTGAGTCCTCAATTTTCACAAGTCACGCGTTCCACCACGTTTAGTCGTGGGGTAGGCGTTTCTGGTCGTGCTTGGTCTTCGGATGATGTCTTGTTCATCCCTGATTTGACGGATGTGAATGATTGTTCAAGGGCTCCAGCCGCTCGTCAAGCAGGCGTCAAATCGGGCAACGTCTTCCCTATTGTGGTACAAGGTCATATTGTAGGAACCTTTGACTTCTTCAGCACGCATTACTTTCAAGACACGGAAAAGCGTCGTAATGCGATGAAGAACATTCGTTTCTTGCTAGAACAAACCCTTGAAAAGTTTGGCAAGACGGATCTTCAACAAGAAGCAGCCTTAGCCAGTCGTGAAATTGCGGAAAACATGAACCGTGCCGCTCACATGGCTGAAAATACCCGTTCACAAGGTTTTCACACCCAAGAAGTCATGGAAGCGTTGACCAATTCAGCGGTTGAAATTAACAGCATCGTCAGCTTGATTCAAAGCATCGCCAGTCAAACCAACTTGTTGGCGTTGAACGCCACCATTGAAGCCGCTCGTGCGGGGGATGCTGGTAAAGGCTTCGCCGTTGTGGCGGACGAAGTCAAGGCGTTGGCTGGTAAATCTGCTGAAGCCACACAAAACATTCAGACCCAAGTGCTTGCGATTCAAGAAAAAACCACGCAAGCGTCTAAAGCCATTGAAGAAATCATTAGCATGGTGGGCGATATTAGTGCCGCCAATTCTTCAGTTGCCGCTGCGGTTGAAGAGCAAAACGTGATTATTAACAACCTCGCAAATTAAGATGCAACGCTAGGGTTCGATCCCTTTTGTTTGAACATCACCTTTTGGAGGTAAGGGACTCTGCGATTATCGTCGAGTCCCTTTTTTGTAGAGCTTACAGAAAAGGTCTATGAAAGTGCGATGATAACGTAGGGATTATTTCGAAAAATGCTTAAGAAAAGATGATAAAAAACTAAAAAAATCCTTATAAACAAAGGGGTTGTGACATTTATTCGCTAGAATAAAAAGGAAGAAAGTGATAGCAAGGCTCAAAAGCTAAATAATTTATAAAGAATAAAAGTCTTACTATACACAGCCGTATCTTTCATTTAGAATAGAAAAATCTCAACTCTATTTTTGATGAAAAAGTCACTATATTTAAAAAATAAGGAATAAACCCCCATGGCAAAAGTCGTCGGTATCGATTTAGGTACAACTAACTCTGTAGTCTCCGTAATGGAAGGCGGTCAACCCGTTGTCATCGCTAACGCAGAAGGCAACCGCACCACCCCCTCTGTTGTCGCATTCAGCAAAAATGGAGACCGCCTCGTCGGTCAACACGCCAAGCGTCAAGCGGTGGTTAACCCTGATCGCACCATTGCATCCAACAAACGTTACATGGGCGACACTAAAACATGGTCGATCGACGGCAAAGATTGGACACCTCAAGAAATTTCGGCTCAAATTTTGCGTAAACTCGCTGATGATGCGTCTACTTATTTGGGTGAAAAAGTCACGCAAGCCGTTATTACGGTGCCTGCTTACTTCAACGATGCTCAGCGTCAAGCCACCAAAGATGCTGGTCGCATCGCTGGTTTGGAAGTCTTGCGTATCGTCAACGAACCCACCGCCGCCGCCTTTGCGTACGGCTTAGACAAAAAAGATCACGAAGAAACCATTTTGGTCTTTGACTTAGGGGGCGGTACTTTCGATGTCACCGTGCTTGAAATGGGCGACGGCGTCTATGAAGTTAAAGCCACCAGCGGAGACACCCGCTTGGGTGGAGACGACTTTGATGAAACCGTCATGGAATGGATTATGGCAGAATTCAAAAAAGTCGAAGGCGTGGATCTAAAAAATGACAAGCAAGCCTTGCAACGGGTTCGTGAAGCCGCTGAAAAAGCCAAGTGCGAATTGTCGTCCTTAGAATCCACCAACATTAACTTGCCCTTTATCACGGCAACCGCAGAAGGCCCTAAGCACTTGGATGTCACGCTCTCTCGTGCCACCTTCAACCAAATCACCAAGGACTTGGTCGAACGTTGCCGTATTCCCGTTGAAGCCGCCATTAAAGATGCTGGCTTAACAAAAGACGACATCGATGAAATCGTCTTGGTCGGTGGTTCCACTCGTATTCCTGCTGTTCAAAAATTGGTTGAATCCATTACAGGTAAAACTGCTAATCAAGGCGTAAACCCTGATGAAGTGGTCGCTGTGGGAGCAGCCCTTCAAGGTGGTGTTCTCGCTGGCGATGTCAAAGATATCGTGTTATTGGATGTGACCCCACTTTCGCTAGGCGTTGAAACCATGGGTTCTGTGATGACGAAACTCATCGAACGCAACACCACGATTCCCACCAAGCGTAGTGAAGTCTTTTCCACCGCTGCGGACAATCAAACCAGCGTGGATGTTCATGTGCTTCAAGGGGAACGTCAATTCGCCAAAGACAACAAATCTTTGGGTGTGTTCCGCCTAGAAGGCATTGGACCTGCCCCTCGTGGTATTCCCAAAGTAGAAGTCACCTTTGATATTGATGCCAACGGTATTTTGAGCGTTTCGGCGAAAGATCAAGCCACTGGCAAACAGCAATCTATTACGATTAACGACAGCTCTAATTTGAGCGATGCAGAAGTGGACCGGATGGTGGAAGAAGCCGAAAAGTTCAAGGTTGAAGACGAAGCCAAGAAGAAGCAAGTCGAAGCGAAAAACCAAGCCGAACAGTTGTGCTATTCGGTTGAACAGCAGTTGAAAGACTTGGGTGATAAGGTTGAGGCATCTGAAAAAGAAAAGGCAGAAGGACTGGTTACTCAATTGCGTGAAGCCATTTCAGCCGACAAGCACGACGATATTCAACGCTTGCATGACGAACTTCAAGAAGCCGCTTACGCCATTAGCACCAAAGCATACGAAGCGGCAGGGTCTGCCCCAACAGCGGCGGATTCTGGTTCGACCCAAGCCACAGCGGAAGATGATGATGTCATCGATGCGGATTACACGCCAAGTGATGACACTGCGAAAGTTTAAACATATTTAAATGGATCTTTCATTCTAAAAAGCAGGGGGAATCCCCTGCTTTTTTATGTTATAATTCATTCGTATGAACTAAAAAGGGATCTTTTCATGATTTCACTATTTGCGTCTTTCCTTGCCAGTCTCGTTAGTCTTTATAAAATCGTCTTGTTTGTTCGCATTCTCTTGACGTGGATTCCTTCGCTCGACTGGCGTTCGCCTATTCTTCGCTTCCTCGATGACATCACTGAACCTGTGCTTCGTGTTGCACGAAACTTGATCCCACCTGTGGGGATGTTTGATCTTTCACCGATCGTGGTGTTTTTAGCCCTTAATGTGCTGGAATATCTCTTGCGTAGCCTGTAGTAGGACTTGTAAAAAAACACCGTCCCTTCAGCATAATCCCCTCCCACAAAAGGCTTTTACAAAGCTTTCTCTATTTGTTTTGTTACAATTTAAAAACACTAGCACAAAAGTTCCTCCTTTATGCCTTTATGCACTTGGATATAGAATTAGCAATCAATCAAACCAATGATGTAAATCGTTGCTTCAAACAAAACATACATTAGGACAAAGAGGAACACAGACATGGGACTAGCCGCCACAAGCGCCCGCAAGTATATGTTGATGGCGTACAGCATGAATATTAATTACGATTTGCAACAAATTGCACAATCGCGTTTAAGACTATTGAGCATTATTGACAAGGTTTACGCCGCCAGCAGTTCACTGGATCCAAACAACCCAGTGGTACAAGAACATGAAAAATTCATTAGTCGTTTGCAGAGTCAAGACAAACGTATTGCACTGATGCAGGAAAAAATGAAACAACAAGCCGAAGCCATTAAAGTAGAAATGACGGGCTTAGACAAAATGATTAGTGAAGGTATTAAGCAAACCTTCAATTATGTTGGGCAGGCCTAATTTAAACAGCTCCGCTCGTTTAGCCTAGGGCTTAAATTAGCCTGTCCATATAATAAAATAGACACGCCATAGAAATGTAACAAGTCGTTACATTGAAAGGCACAAAATATCCCTAAGATTGTTTTTATGTAAATAGACAATCTCTTTTGACGTTGAACAACCCAGAGGCTAAACCCAAGCCCTTCCTTCATTTAAACCCCATTCTTTTCTACCCCAGTATCACCATGACCAGCCCCCAATTAAATAATTCAGGAGTCTCACCCCATGTTTGTAACAGCAGGTGCTAGATCAAACTTTCTGTTGGAGCGTGAAATTTCGTTGCAATTTCAGTTGCAAACACTTGCTTCCGCCCAGTATCGAGTTCAAGCTACGTTAGACAAAGTCTATAATGTCGGCGATTTGGATCCCAATAACCCCAACCTTATTGCGTCGCACGACAGGCTTGTGCAACAGTTGTTTGAATGGCAAAAACGCATCAATTCCACCCAAATGCGTTTGAACATGGAACTGCAAATGGTGCAAGCCGAAAAACCCAAGCAAGACGAAATGTTCAAAAATGGCGTAAAGAAATTTTACGATATGATGGCATAAAACAAGACTCCCTTCTATGGGGAGTCTTGTTTACGTTTATTCTATAGAAACTAGCTGTTGCTGGATTCTACTTTAGCCGTCGTAGTTTTAGCAGGATCACTATTCAGCGTGGCTAAATAGGTTGCTAAAGCATCGATTTCATCTTGATGCCCCACAACAGGCGGCATATAACCATGGTACATGGTTTTCGCCACGCCTTTGTTGTCCACAATGTGGTTTTCTTTCATCATGGTGAGCAGGTTTTTAATCGCATCTTTGTCACGAGTCGCCAACATCACCTTCATGCTACGGTACCCATTACCCTTTGCCGTATGGCAAGACGTACACTGGTAACGGAACATTAACTGCCCCTTACCCAACTCATCGTTAGGTTTGAGTGTGGTGAGTTCAGCTCCTGCGAACTTGTGATGATTGAAGAAGCCTTCTTTATTGACTTTATCGACTTCAAACTTACGCAAGCCGTTAGAATACATGTAATTGTAGACCACATAAGGCTTACGCATCATTTCACGAGACCATTCTTCGGTGAACATGAAGCCAAAACCTGCAGCGAGTAGCATCACGGCAAAGCTCGTGTTGAAGGCACGGGGGTTCAAGTAAGGTCCGGCTAAAACCATACCAAACAAGCCCACCGCAAAAACCATGGTCATAAAGATCGCTTTTGCCATAATGGAAAAGTTACCCACACCAATGGTACTTAAACCGTTGATAATAACTTGTTGCGTGGGTTCAGGCAAGGTGAACAAGTAAGCAATTACAAACAAAGGGCCGAGTATCACGGCAGGCAAAAGCCATTTTGCCGAATACTTTAGTAGATACGCCTTGACATCAAGATCCATGGTTTTTTCACGACTCAAGGTGAAGAAGGCGTAAATACCCGCCAACGCCATCATAATGAACATCCGTAAGCCTAAAGCAGGCCAAAAGGAGGGGTTAAAGAAGGCGTCGCCAATGTTGCCTTTGGTGAAGTCCCAACCGCCCGAATTGAGCATGAAGGTCAAAATACCGTTAATGGCAAACAAGGTAAAGTAAGAAATACCGATGTAAATCCACGCCAATTTAAGGTGCGTTTTACGATCCAACTTGTCCCATGTATAGTAATACGCCAAGAATGTGGCGAGTTCAAGAGCGAAGAAGATGTATTCCACCGCCCAAAACAAGGAAAAGTTTTGCAATAAGGTTTGTGTGCCATTAGGACTCGCCAAACCAATCGCCCACCAAATACCTACGCCTGACATAGCACCGAGTACGGTGGTCAGGAGCAAGAAGAACTTGGAATGCTTTTTGAGATAATCGTAAATACGATCATCATTTTTTTTGTAAGCCAATTGTTCGGTGAAGGCAAGGAACGCCCCACCACCAATGGCAAAGTGTGAAATGAAGACGTGGAGTACGGCGATTAAACCAATCACCCAGCCACTACCGATGTTAGGAACTTCCCATACTGGAAACATACTATAAGGACCCCCATATCGTTAAGAAGAGCCATCCGATAAAAAAGATGACACCATACACTGTAGCAAACTTAGAAATAAACGGAATCTTGCCTGTGCTATCAAGTATCGGCACAACTGCCAAAGAACCAAAGACGGTTCCTATAAATACCATAGCTACATGAACGCCGTCAAAAAACAGGATTTTAGCAGGAAAGAGTTTAAGTGCTTGGAATTGAGACAAGAAATACCATTCAGGCTTAATCCCAATCGGTGCCATCGCAGCAGGATCCACCTGTGGACCTAAGCCCCAAGGCTTCATCGTCACCACCAACATAAAAGCGACAAAGACGGCAAACCACACGAAAACATCTTTTTTGAAGAAGTCAGGGAAGAACTTTTCGTATTTGCGTTCCGCTTTAGGCAATTTTTGAATGGATTCAGGCTCGCTGATGCCTTGAAGTTGAATCAAGGTCGCATGCAAGCCGAACAAGCCCATCATGGCGAGGGGCAAGGCAATGACGTGCAAACTAAAGAAGCGGTTCATGGTGACTTGCCCAATTTCAGAACCACCACGCACGAATTCAGCGAGGTAAGGTCCAATAAAGGGTGATTCACCCGCCACATCCACCCCGACTTTGGTGGCGAAGTAGGCAATTTCATCCATGGGTAACATGTAGCCTGTAAAGCCGAAGACCATGGCAATGCCCACGAGTCCCAAGCCTGAAAGCCAAGTAAACTCACGTGGGGCTCGGTATGCCTTCATAAAATAGGTGCTGAACATGTGAATAAACAGGACTAAAATAAAGACGTTGGCGCCCCAGCTGTGCATGGAACGGATGAGCCAGCCAAAAGGCACTTGCATGTTAATGGCTTGAACAGACGCATACGCCCCTTCAAAGGTGGGGACGTAATGAAACATGAGCAAGAAGCCTGTGGCAAACTGAATTCCCATGAACAGAGCAGCAATACCACCCATGTAATACCAAATCGAATGCTTGTGAACAGGCACTTCTTTATGCCCTGCAAACTCAACGGCAGCTTTAAGCGGAACACGCTCATCCAGCCAATCCACGACAGTTTGCACGATATTAAGATTTTTTAAGGTCGGAATAGACACGATTTCGTGGACTCCTTATCATTTATAATTGAAACTAGGCGATTTTAATGGTGATTGTACCGTCTGCAGCAACATCAGCCACCAAGGGCTTAAGCGGCGCAGGGGGAGGGCCTGCAATGTTTTTTCCCGTATTCGGATCGTACGTTCCGCCGTGGCAAGCACAGTAAATGACATCTTTATCTTTTTGGTAGCCCACCGTGCAACCCAAGTGTGAACACTTGGCGTTAAAGACGGAAAGCTTGCCGTTGCTGTCGTGAATCAACAAAGCAGGGATGGATCCGAACATGAAGTTTTTGGATTCACCGACAGGGAAGTCTTTGAGATTTTTTTCAAAGGTCATTTCAGTAACGGTGACGACTTCGCTTTTCTTGGGCCATAAGAAGCTCAAAATAGGCGTGCCAGCTACCAGTAAAGCCCACAAACCACCACCTAGAGCAAGTATACCGCCGAAGAAGGCACGTCTACCAAAGCTCACTTCAGCAGAATCTAAGTTGTAATCGCCTTGTGGATTGTTTTGCGATTCATTTGTTTTGGATGAATCTTGTTCCGTTGTCATCGTGAACACTCCTTAATTTCATTAAACAGTTTTGTTGTAAGCATTGTAGACGGTTCTGCCCAGCCACACGAAGTAGCCAATCATCAAGACCGCAAAGATAGCAAACACAATTAAAATAGGCCATTGAATCACCACAGGCTGTGCATTAAAGAGCGGTTGCATGTATTGATCCGTATGGAAGAGACGCAAGAAGTGACGCAAGACCACCATTAACGCCACCACCAAAATACCCGCCGTCAAACCCACCTTAAAGGACGCTTCGCTTCCTTTTTTGACGGTAAGCCCCATGGCAATAAGCGAAATCGCTTCAAGCCCAAAAGAGGTATTTAATAGATGCGTCGTGGTTTTGGCGGCTTGAAACCCTTGAGGCGTTGCCCAAAAGAACCAAAAACCAATCAAGGTTTGCACCAGTGTTGTGCCGATGTATCCGCCTGCACCGAGCTTAATCAACCATGTGCCGAAGGATTCATCCTTCTTTTTCCAGTAAAGCCCGAAGCATCCAAGTGTTAAGGCACAGACGGCAAAAGCTGCTCCCACAAAGTGGAGGTATCGAGGAATAAGCGTAGGCTCTGTTAGGTTCAAGTTGGCTCCAGCAGGGCTGGCTTGATACAAAGGCAAGAACTTTTCAGGCGTCAACATCAACGTCATGTTGTTTGAAAAGATAAAGGCGACTACCATAAACAACACGCTAGACGCAATTAAAATCCACGGCGCCTTCATTAGATCCATTCGCTTTTTGCCGTAATTGTAGATGTACAATCCGTAATAGCCGATCGTCAGCAAAAACAAAACGGCAATCCAAGGTAGGGCAATCACAATAGAAGAGGCGTAGATTAAAGGCCCGTACAATACTTGCAAGAACAACAATGGCACGATGCCTTGGGTGATCGCCGCGGTAGTGAAGATAGGCAAGCTCGCCGCCAAATGACGGCCGGCTCGTGTCGCATGTGCATTTTCGTCTTTACCGCCAATCAAAAGCAAAATAGCAGACACCAAACCACCTGTGAGCGCCACATTCATGGGCAGGGCATGCGTCAAGAAGCCTATGACAAGCAAAACTTGCAAAAGGGGTACAGGGGCAGGGAAGGGAATCGGTTGAAAGTTTCCGACGGAAAGTAAGGTAGCGTCCATATATTGAGGTTCCTACAAATTAAATGTAAACCTAATAACAAAGATATTTTTCATTCGTATAAATATAGTATACATCAAAGATTTTTTTTGAACTAGGGAATTTGAAAAAATAATTATTTTTCGATTGTAGAACTTAATAGAAAGCGTTCAAGTTGGATGAAGATTCAAGGAAAAGCAAACGGCTTGTGAGGCGTGTACACGGACGTACACAACGAACAAACGGCTTGTTTTGACACAGAAGCTTCGCCAAATGGGATGTTTTCTCTTAAGTTCTGTAACAAGTGTAGCACAAAAAGGAGGAGAATTTGCCTTAATGCTATTGTAAGGTGCAGAACAAACCGCACCGAACCGCCAATAAGAATTAGGACGAGAAGGAACACGACAAACGTTCACGAACGACCCTTTTCTTATAAAACGACCCAACTTAATTTCGTAAGACCAGTCGCAAGGATGTCACCCAACATTCTCTGTAGCTCAACCGTAATAGGAAAAACCACCTTTTCATTCGCTTTGGCGAAAGAAGTGACGACACACTTCTGCGAAAAGTCTTATTTGTCGACGTGCCAAGAATGCTCCCGCACGCTAAACAGGGGTATTCGCTACCGACCACAGTCATTCCCTGTGTTTCGGGTTGCTTAACTAATATTAGCAAGAATGAATGCGTTTCAAGTCGCCTTTCGCTAGCAGTGGTTAGCAGGGGCAACAGGGTGCTGTTTTGCCCGCTTGAATCTTTGCAATGCCCTTGGGTATTCGCAAAACGCCAAGAAAAACAAATCACCATGAAAGCTCAATTATTATGTAACGTCTGTCTCTCTTCTAAAACAAGTTTTTTCTTTTGATTTTGGTTGTTCTCTTGATTGTTTGTTTGATTGTCCCTCACAACGTCCTACGTTTTGATGAGTTGGCTTTTATAGAAAAGTACAACTGATGAACGTATACCCGCCGATGCCCACATCGGCGTTTTTTTTAGGAAATTTTGCGTAAGGGGCATTAGACTTTCTCAGAGAATTCTATAACAAGTCGCCAAACCATCAAAGGCAAGGCTTCGCCAGGCCGTAAACAAATCCTGACTCGACGGATGCCCCAGCAGCTCCCACCGAAGCCCTCTCGCTTCCACCGATGCGACCGATTGCATTCCGTGAATGCTATTCGTTAAAAACAAGGCATCGACTTCCGCCAAGTCTTCGACCCGTAAGCGATGCTCCACCAGCTTAAGACCCAAACCTTCACTGGCTTTTCGGATCTGTTGCAAAGTTACGCCGTCTAAGGCATCTGCTCTTGGAGGCGAACACCATCCCCACGATGAATGATGAAACAACAGGTTCGCATGCGTACTTTCGGTGAGTTCCCCTTGGGCATTTTCCCACAAAACAGCGTCTATATCACTTTCTTTGCCGTGATGCAAAAGCAAAGCAGGCAATTGGCTCCCCTGCTTGAGCTGGGGGTGAGGGGCGTCATAATCAACCACGGTAAGATGAAGACCCTCTTTCTGCAAGGTTTTCGGCATTTCAGGTAAGGGGGCTTGAACATCCACCACGCAGGCGGTTTGAAACGGCGGACGTAAGGCAGGCGTGTAATGCTCAGGAAAAAGCGTCAAGCGAATACGATGCGGGGTAGGGCTATCGCTTAAAAGGCTGGCGAGCTGGGTTTCGATTTCACCAGCGAAATTTCGAAAGACAGGCAAGTCCAGCCCGATGCATTTACCGTGTTCGTAAAGGCGTTTGAGATGCGTCCGACGCCAGCAATAGACGTGGTCTGTTCGAAAGGTGGTGAACACACTCATGCCTAAAAACAACGCATTCAACGCCTGCGGATGCGTGGGCATCGCGTCCTGCCAGTCGGTGCGAGCATTCTTGAGCGTAGAGCTAAATAAAAACGGCATAAAGGCTAGCCCTTTCAAGGTTTTTAGAGTATAATTCTATTTTATAGTAGATTTCTTTAAAAGTCTAAAATAATCTGCCGTCATTGCGAGCGTAGCGTGGCAATCTGCAAAGACTCCGCAAGTGATGAACAGATTGCTTCGTTGCAACGCAATAAAGATTTTTCATTCACATAGTTTGATCGTTTAATTGGTATAAGGACACGCACCCATGGCACATGTAAAACTCGGCATCGACATCGGCGGAACAAAAATTGCTTGTTCAGCCATTACCTTTCACGATGACAACACCGTCACCTACACGACGCCCCGTAAGGTTTCCACCCCCACAACCGCAAATGCCTTTATTGACAGCTTGGCAGCGTCCTTGAGCTTGGTTAAAAAAGACTTGGGCGTGGACGCTTGGCCTGCCATTGGCATTAGTACGGCTGGCGTGGTCGACAGCGTGCAAGGGCATATTTTAGGCGCCACAGGCAACCTGAAAGCGGTGGATCGTACGCCGTTTCCCATTGGGCAATTGCTGGCGAGCGAACTCGGCATTGATGTGTCGCAAATCCATGTGGAAAATGATGCGAACGCTGCCTGTTACGGAGAAGTGAGCGTCGGCGCTGCGACAGGCTATAAAAATGTCGTGATGGTGACGCTGGGTACAGGCGTCGGCGGAGGCATCGTGGTGGACGGTCACTTGATTCGAGGTGCCAAGTTTTCGGCGGCGGAAGTGGGTCACATGCGAATTTCGCTCACCAACGACCGTGCCTGCACTTGCGGACGTTTGGGCTGTTGGGAAGCGTACGCATCAGGAACGGGGCTGGCTCGTACAGGGCGACGTGAAATTCGGGAATTGCCTCATAGCGTGATTGCTCAAGATATTTTGCAAGGCAAATCGGTGGAAGAGCTTAGCACGCATGATATTATCGCTGCCCAACTTAGAGGCAATACGCTCGCCGTTCAGCTCATGGACAAATGGCATTTGCACATTGCCACAGGCTTGGGGAATTTGATGAATGTGTTGGATCCTGATATTGTGGTGATTGGTGGGGGCATGGCTCAATTTGTGGAATTGCCTAAGTTGCAAGATTTCTTAAATGAACGCATCATGGAGCCGATGGCGACCACGCCGATCGTGTTTGCCCAGCTCGGCAACGATGCAGGAATGATCGGGGCGGCGGCGATGGCGAAGAACAACGCCCCTGCCTTGAGTTTGTAGAACTTACCGATTAAAGTATTGCAATTTAATTTTAAAAGCCTTATACTGAAAAAGTAAACTAAAAAGGTTTTCAAATGCTACGGGTTCAGCTTACCAAAAAAGCAGAAAAGGGCTTAATGCAGGCTCCTCTTCACATAAAAAACAAGTTTGCTATTTGGATTCAATCCTTGCAACGAGACGGTTTACTAGAAACTCGTAAACGTTCTGGTTTTCATGATAAACCCTTAAAAGGCAAGCGTGAAGGTGAACGTTCGGTGCGTCTTAATACCAGTTCACAGTTTGAATAGCGTATAGGCGGATTCTAGGAGCCTAGACTCGCAGATGTGTGAGGTGTACACAAACGTACATAAGCACATCGAGAACCCGAGCGACAACGAAGACGTCAGACGCTATTTAAAATGGGAATTGGTA
>CANGYO010000037.1 GCA_947458095.1 Vampirovibrionales bacterium
CAGATTGACATTCACGCTGGTGGGGCGGACTTGATGTTTCCTCACCATGAAAATGAAATTGCGCAAAGTGAATGTTGCTCGGGGCATCCATTTGTCAACACATGGATGCACAACGGATTCGTCAACGTCGACGGCGAAAAAATGAGCAAAAGCCTCCACAATTTTTCCACCGTGCGTGATTTGCTGGAACATTATGACGCCAATACCTTGCGATACTTTATGTTGGGGCATCATTACCGCATGCCTGTCGATTTCACCCCAGACGCCCTTAATGGCGCCAAAACCCGTTGGCATAAGTTGTTACAACAGTTCGCCAAAGGCATGCAAGTGGCTCAAGTCACGGAAGCGTGGCTGAAAGAAGCCGTGCTTCACAAGGCGGAAGAGGCGGTTTTACAAGAACAGCATCCTGATTTTGTGGCGGTGATGGCTCAAGATATGAATACCCCTAGAGCCTTAGCAGAATGGGGCAAGACCTTTAAAGACCTCAAACAAAGCGAAAATCCTGACAAAACCAAGACCCTGCTCAATACGTTGGTGGAAGAAGCATGGGTGCTAGGCTTTGATTTATTGCCTGCTTTGGCGTATTTAGAAGACGCCAAACCCTTGGCGGAAGGGGATTTTCATGTGCTTCATGGCGTCAACCCAGCGGATGCCTCTCGTCTTTTAGAGCAGTTAGAAACCCGTCGTCATGCCAAGTTGGCGAAAGATTTCGCCACCAGCGATGCCATTCGCAAAGCCTTAGAAGCCCAAGGGCTTCACTTGGTGGATCGTGCAGGGGGTTGGACGACGGCTACATCAACGGCGGACTTGTCTTAATGGGTAACGAGCCGTCCTTTCTAGCAGATTTTCAAAATAAGGACGACGCTCCTGCGTTTTTGGGGAGATCCTTGCCTCAAACGGCGGTTGACCCTAGTTTGGGTTTGCAAGACTTGCCCCTGCGAGTCTTGGCTCACTTGGGCGACGGCGTCTATGAGCTATTATTGCGTGAATGGGTCATGTGGACGTTTCCCAATGCGTCGGTGAAGGTGATTCATGAAGAAAGCATCCGTTTGGCGTGTGGGGCTTTTCAAGCGACCTTGTTGCAGGTGCTTTTACCTGACTTGAGCGAAGCAGAACAGGAGATTCTGCGTCGTGGGCGGAACGTGGGCGTGGCGAACCATCGGCGTAATAAGCAGGCGATTTCTCGCCTTTCCACGAGCTTTGAAGCCCTTGTGGGCTTTTGGTACTTACACGATCCGCAACGATTGGCTTTGCTCAAGCAAAGCCTGTGGCAGATGGCGAACCTTTCTGCGGAAGCTTATCAGCAACTGTCCTTATCTTTTCAAGAGGTTGAGCCATTACCCGTGGCGGAACCCTTGCCTGTGGTGAAGAAAGCCTTGTTTCAAAATCTCAAAAAGCCTCGGTAGTTGCAGGGTTTCGCTTTTACGCTTTACAACACTAATGCGAAAGCATACACTATCTTGATATATAAACACATTGACGATATGATGAAGCAAATGCGCCGTTAGCTCAGATGGATAGAGTATTTGGCTTCGAACCAAAGGGTCGGGGGTTCAAGTCCCTCACGGCGTGTTTTTTATTGTGTAGCCGTCTTTCTTTATACCATTTAAACATGAGCATCCAAAACCGTGGGCTTATATTTGTGGATCACAGGCTCGTCTTCAACAGGATAGTTGTTAATATCTAAACGACCTGGCAAATCTTGCTTTGTGATCTTGTGAGACAACCAACTTTGCAACAAGGGCGACAAACGCCCCATCACCAAGAAGCCTGCCCCCAAGCTCGCTAAAATACCCATACTATGCCCAAAATAAGACGCCTTGACCCGATGCTCAATATCTTTCGTACCCGTTTCCGCCAATTGAGACAAACGATACATCACATTCGCCACGCCCCTTTCGCCATGCCCTTCATCAAAAGCAGGCATGGCTTGCGTCAAGTCAATCCCCAACACCTGCGGATTAAACAGCCTGCCGTGTTGCAACGCCGAGAAAAACCCTTCTTCATGCACAGGCATGACGTTTTCACTCATCAACATATCCACAAGGACGTTGTCGTGGGGTTTGTAAGTGGTGGTGCTGGTTTGCATTTTTTCAGAAATGCTCCCCACAATCGGATCCATTAACTTGCCTAGCTCGGCTTTGGCGGTTTCTTTTTGAACGTCATCCATCAAGTGATGATGCACGGTATAGATCCGAAACGCCTTTTCCATTTCTTTGAGCTGGGCTTCGTTGATCTTGAAGTCTGTCAACGCCTTGTTGAACGCCAGCTTTATATCTTTGCCGTCTTTGCCTGCTTTGGCGTAATTGTGCAGAACCGCCAAGCTATTGAAGTTCAAACCCTTGAGCTGGGCGTGCTTGCTAATACCGGGGAGTTCCATAACACCTTGCTGAACCATGTCACGCACCTGCCCTGAACCAAGGTACATCATATACAAGAAAATGGCTTCAAAGGTCGCCCAACGAATCTTGTCGTTATTGTCTTCAGCAGTCATTACACGGCTTGCGGTCACGGCAGGATCCACCAGCAAAAGGTTCGTCATATTCGGATTTTCATTCAAGTAATTCACGAAATTGACCAACGCTTGCCGAGGCATCACGGTATCAGGGCTTCTACCCAGCCGTTCTTGCACGATCTTTTGCTTCGCTTCTGGCGTATTGAACGCCTGTTTATTTAAGGCGAGTCCCGCCTTTTTCCATTGCATGGCAAGCGATTTCGAGGCATCACCGTTTTCAGAAGCTTGTGATTCTTTGTCACGCTGAAGGGCATCGGCACGTTTTTGTTTGGCTTTTGCACTAATTTTTCTTTTTGAGCGTTTTTGAGCCATTTTCGGGAGAAGATAGCCTGTTATAAACGCAGGAATCCCCCCTGCAAATAAGATGCCTATCAATTTCGCCCGATTCATCTGCTTCAGAAAGGTTTGTGCATCTTTAGACGCCACCTGCGTATAGTCTTTGGCTAAAGCTTGAGCCTGCTTTCTCAAGGAAGCATCGCCAGCAAAACGGATTTCAAGGACTTTGGCATAGGCTTGAGCCTTCGCTTTTGTAAGCTGTTGATTGCCTTTTTCGGCGTTCATAATCCAGTTGTCGGCATCTTTCGCCATTGGTAAAAAAGGTTTAAGCATGTTGAAATACACGCTTTTCAGCAAGAAGCTCCCCCCCCCCCAAATCACCCAAGATCCCCACATAATCAGGCTAATTTCACTGCCGAGTTCTTTATTCTCTTTCTTGGATTCATCCACAATGCCGTAATTCTGCAAGCCGTCCCGCACCAATAGGCTAGCGGCCCCTTCCTGCGTAAGCGAGTGAAGGGTGCCGACCACGGCGGGGTTAAATAAGGCTGAAGAGAGCGATCCCATTTGATGATTTCCTTAACAAAAGTATGCAACGCAAAACCAAACGACATTTGTCGTTGGGTGTGAACCTGCACATCTATTGCTGTGAGTAAAAAGCCGTAATTTAGCGTGAACGTCCTAGTGGAGACGATTAAAGAACCCTAGCAATCGAGTGCAGGGGTACTTCGTCGTCGAAAAAGTAGTGGCATCAAATCAACTTGCATAACGCATTTCCTTAAAGGTGGGTGTAAAATATACACCAATTTGTATTAGTGTGACAGAAGCATAAAATAAAATCAAGCAAAAAAACTGCGTTTTGCTTAACAACTGATATAGTGTTTTAAAGAGTTTTCCGTACTTAGGCTAGACGAGGAGCCTAGATTATTTTGTGAAGAAGTGTAGATAGACCTACATGACTGAACAAAATAATCGTAGCGACAAAGTATAGACACTGTAGGGGAAATTATTTAAAATACTATACCATTTAAACGATACCCTAAGCACTCAAGTGCAACGATTTCTGCGAACGTTTGGGCGTGCGGGGTTTGTCTTGTGGTAAGCTCAACGCTTCTTGCTTGGGATTCACCTGCTTTTCCAACACGTATTCTGCAGGATACATCGGCTCTTCACCCTTCTTGACATAAATGTGACCCTTCTGAGGGGTGTCCACATTGTCGGTCAAATAATGTTCACGCTGCACAATGTCGACATTGGGGAATTGCTTGGCGAGTATCTCTTCAGGCCCTGTGAGGGCTTGAATCTTCCAAGCCGAATCCCCTAAGTACGCTTTTGCCGTTTGCTGTACATCTGCAGAACTGACCTTCATGTAGCCTTCTTGTAATTCTTCTCGACTAATCGGAGGCAAGCCATCTCTCAAGCGGTTGGTTGTACCTGCTAAAATACCGTCACTGGTGGCATCAAGGTCTCGTAAGGTGTGAATGACCCGACGCTTGACTTTGGCGAGTTCCGCATCAGTCGGTGGGGTTTTGACGTAGGTGTTAATCGCATCTTGTTGTGCTTCAATGGCTGTGGGTAACTTGTCTTTGTCGATTTCCGCAGACACTTCAAATTCGCCGTAATGTTTGTTGGCATCTACCCCTGATGAAGTGCTATAGACTAAGCCTCGTTCTGTTCGCATAGTCTTAAATAACGAGCCTGTCATCCCGCCCATGAGATTCTTTAAAATAATAAATTTAGGATAATCTTCTGTACCGACTTCAGGCGATTTCCACAACGTAGACATATGTACCCGATCCAAACGGTTGTCAGAAATTAAAATCGGCGCGCTGAGGGTTTTCGGGTTTACAGGGGGAATATTCACCATAGCCTTGGGCGGGACTATGACATCATCCGTCTTCCACCCCTTTTCTTCAGCAAGGGAATTAAGTAAGCTAGCTTGTTGAGACGGTGAAAGCCCAGAAACCATAGCCACTTTAGTGAGTTCAGGGTGGGCATAACTGGCTTTAAACTCTTGAATGGTTTTATAAGGATCTAAATCCTTAACTTCCATAATGGTTTTCAAGGTAGATTTACCGTAAGGGTGATCGTCTCCCACTCTGGCTCGTTGCACCGTTTCGGCTTTTTGAAAATCAGGCTTATTGGAAAGGTTCAATAAGTTTTGCATGACCAAAGTACGAGACGATTCGTATTCTTTTTCATCAATTTCAGGGTTTTTAAGGAAGTCTAAACCTAAGGCGAGTAACTTTTTTTCCTGTCCACTCGGTCCATTAATCAGTAGGGTGAAGTGATCTTGCGTGACCAAAGTTTCCACCGAAATACCCTTGGCTTGCAAATCCGCAAGCAATTTCTTTTTTGCTAAAGTGCCATTCAACAATACGTTATTAGACAAATGCATTTCTGTATCATCAGGGAACATAGGTAAAATGAACTCTACAGTAGCATTGGGGCGGTTTATGGCTTGTTGTAAGTAAGCCTGCGTACCATTTTTAAGTTTCGTTGGTGTAACAGGCCCTATATCAGGATTACCTTCCATATTGAGTTCATTAAGCATTAAAACAGGTTTGGCTCCATAGGGTTCTTTGGCGAGTTGTTGCATCAACGATTTTTCTGCTTCACTGTTAGGAAGAATGTTCACCGCAGGTAAATCAGGTAAAGCTTGAGCTTCTACCCAAAGGACTGGTTCATTTTGATTCGTAGCTGTAGGGATTTCGCCTTTTTTAGAAGCGGGACTAAACGTAGTATTCGTGGGTGGATTTGTATGAATGGGCATCATCAAAAATCTTTCTTTTTAGCTTTTAAACAGTAAGCATTAAGCATTTAAATTTAAACGTGATGAGGTATTGGAAATGAGTTTGGCTTCGACAATGTCTTGCTTGCCTTCGGGCTTGGGTTCCTGCGTACTGGGTTCTTGTGTGCTGGGAACAACGGGTCCTGCTTCTGGCTTAAAACTAGGCAGTACGCCATCCACGTTCGAGGTTTTTTCGCTGGATTGTTCTTTTTCACCAGGTAAGGCATAAACCAGTGCATAACTTTTGCCGTTCATGTAACGTTTGGCATAGGCTTCTATATCTTTAGCCGTGATGCTGTTGATGTACTGCTCATAATGCGCCAAGTAGTCCACCGAGCTAGTTAAGGCTTCGGTACCGATGGCGAAACTGGAATCTTCCCCATGTTGCAAGGACATTTTATGCTGGTGAATCAGCGTTTCTTTGGCGTCTTGTAATTTTTGAGCGTCAATGGGGGTACTGCCTAACTGCGTGAGTTCTTTCATCAAGGCGTTGGCGGCTTTTTGTTCATGCCCTTCAAAACTGTGCATCATAAATAAGGACATACCTGTATTTTTCTGCACGCTAGACATCATCGAAACATCCATGGCTAAATGCTGTTCATCCACCAAATGACGATTTAAGGGTGCCAATTCCCCCCCCGTCAAATACGCTTCTAATATCTCTTGGGTGGCACGCCCTTTTTTGTCCTGTTTAGGAACGCCTTCAAAACCCATTAAGACCAAAGAAAGTCCGCTTAATTTAGGATCTATATAAGTTTGCTCACGAATCTCATCAGGCTTCATCGCCCATTTTAAGCCTGCGTCGTTAATCGCAGCAGGTTGTGCCACTTGATGCCCAAACTCTTTGTTCATGAGCGGTAAGACATCATGAGGATCCACGTTGCCTGAAAGCACGGTAATCATGTTGGTTGGGGTGTAGAAGGTATCAAAAAATCGCTTTAAGTCTGAAGCTTTGGTGTCTAACACATCGCTACGACTGCCTAGGGTTTGATAGGAAACAGGACGATCCAGCATCAGCTCAAAGCCTTTGTCCATAGCACGCAAACTAGAACTTTCAAGTCGTTCACTGGCTTCATTCAAAACGTTCTTACGTTCTTGTTCGATGTTTTTGTCTTCATATATAGGATGCAAAACCTGTTCCGCATGTAATTGCAACATACTGGGTAAATCTTCACGATTAAAATGTAGCTCATGTTGCACTTCTTCATCACTGGTACTGGCGTTAAGTGAAACGCCATAGGCTTCGATGTTTTCGACCCATTCATTTTTATTGGGGAAGTTTTGCGTGGTCAAAAAGTGGCAATGCTCGTCCAAGTGAGCAATACCTGATTGAAAGCCTGTTTCTTGGTATTTCGGGCTTTTGTACACGGAATTTTCATTGGTGGAACCTGTGCGAATAAAGGTACGAAGACTCACTAAGTTGTCATGACGACGTTCAAAGTAAATTTGATGCCCATTTTTTAGCACATAATGTTCAACCTTATTACCGTTGGGTAATTGGGTGGAAGGCAGTTGTTGAATGCCCAACGCTTTAAGCTCATCTTTTGTAGCAACGGGTGAAGGGGTTGGGTTTGTCTGACTGGGAGGCACCGCTTGTACTTGCGGAGGATCCAGCACCAAACTGATTTCTTCTATCGGCAAGATGCCGTTGTCTGGGGAGCGTTCCATACGGCTTAGACTGCCCGCATCTTGCGGTAGCCCTTTTACAGAAGCCGCATAATATGCTTGAAGCATCGGCGAAATGGTATGCGTTTGTGATGAAGTCATAAATAAAAGCCTATAAAATTAGATAGGAGTAAGCCCTTAACATAATGGCATAAACACAAAATACGTTCAAATGATGCTATATTTTGTTACAATGTCGTTAAAATACGACATTGTAACAAACTTTCATTGGTTTATAGTGTTTTAAAGAGTTTTCCGTACAGTAGAATAGACGAGGAGCCTTGATTATTTTGTGAAGAAGTGTAGATAGACCTACATGACTGAACAAAATAATCGTAGCGACAAAGTATAGGCACTGTAGGGGGAAATTATTTAAAATACTATAAATGGGATAAATACCGCTATAGTGGTCTTTTTTGAAAGTTTCAGAAACAAAGAAAGCTCTAAACTGAGCTATAGAAAGCTCTGCAAAAGTCTAAAAAGCCTCTTACTCCCTCCCCTTAAAGGGGAGGGAACAGGACTTTTGCAGAGTCTTCTATAATACCTCTTGACGAAACTGCACCGACGCCTGACGTAAACGTTCCAACAATAAAACAGGGGCATCATTGACATTCACTCGGGCGAGATCTATCTCTGCCAGGGGAGCCAATAATTTCACATGGATCTTCTCATTAAAGTAGTGAGTTCCCAAATAAGGGTGTTGAAGATTCAAAACCGACAATGCCGCAAGCACAATCTCTTCGGTGGTGGCGAATCGACTAGCGAGGGTTTCTAACGGCAAGCCTTCAGAAGGGGATTTACTCAACAACAGTTGCAAGCCTTGATTCATCGCCTTTAAGAAGGTCGCTAACGGCATTTCAAGGGCGACGTCTTGATATTTGGCACCAAACAAGTGGATTTGCTTGGCTTGGCTGGCGTGAAGCAGGTCATCCCACAAGGCTTGAGACGGTGGAATATCCCATAAAATAAGGGACTCACAAGGTCTTACGTTTTGACGGCTGACGTATTGTGACGCTTCCACAAAGGGAATGGGAGGCGTTTTGCCTTCATTATAAATCAAGGTGTGCGTCTTATCTGACATCAACAATTGCGAGATGAACTCCGCTGGATTGCCACGCTTGCTGTGATCCACCCATGTAACCTCATTCAAAACAGGCACACTTGAACGACGGCTTGAAGACGACGACGACACAACGGCATCCAACTTGTCGAGTATCGACGTGGCTTGAGAGGCTTGAGCGGGCAATGTTTTCGGTTCTTGAGTTTCATGCACCACAGCAGGACGCATCCCCCCTTCAACGGCTCCCACGACTTTCAAATCTTTAATCGTCAAGCGAACGGGCGTTCCCATGCCATAGGTGTTTTTTTCGATCGTGCAAGCCACATGGTAACGTTTGGAAGCATCCAACTTGAAATTCACGCCACATTTCCACAACAGAGCTTCCACACTTTGCAACTGCCCTTTGACAAATCCTTGACGTTCTGCTGGTTCAAACATCACTTTGAGGTGATTCGCTGTTGCCCCCAAGCTTCGTTGAGAGGCGACTTTCACGTCTTCCAGCACGAAAATCGGGCTAGGGTTCCGCATGCCGTAAGGGGCAAGCGATTCAAGGGCATCAACAAAGCCTACGTGCAACGACTCAAAACCGACTTTGGCATCCACCTCAATCACGGGGCGAGTCATCTCGTCATCCAGCGTTTCCGTGGCGAGCTTCCACAAATCTTCTTTAAAGTTTTTGAGTTTTTCAAGCGGTAAGGCAAAGCCTGCGGCTCCTGCATGCCCGCCCATGTGGATGAAATAATGGCTCAATTTTTCCAAATGTTCGGTCAAATGAAAGCCTGAAATACTCCGAGCGGAGCAACGCACCTTGTTTTCCGCTTCTTCCACCACCATCATAAAGGTGGGGAGCTTATACTTTTCAATCAAGCGACTGGCGACAATGCCAATCACACCAGGATTCCAATCAGGGGACGCCAAAATAATTGCCTTACGCCCTTCAATCCCTCCCGAGGCTTGCAAGTGCTGTTCGGCTTCGATGAAGGTTTTGTCGCACAATTCTTGACGCTGGCGGTTCAAGCCTTCCAACAACGAAGCGAGTTCAGCGGCTCGACTAGCATCGATTGTGGTGAGGAACTCAACGCCTTCGGTGGCATTTTGCAAGCGCCCCAACGCATTAAGCCGAGGCCCAATCGTGAAGCCGATGCTTTCAGCGTTTAGGACGGCATCTTCCCCCACGCCTGCGTTTTTCAGCAAGCAGTTAATGCCCAAACGCTGGCGTTTATTGAGCTGTTGTAAGCCCAATTGCACCAATAAACGATTTTCAGCAAGCAAGGGAACCATGTCAGCCACCAAACCAATGGCACAGATATCGAGTAAAGCGTCGCTGGCTTCTTGGGCGTCTTGAGTAGGCAACCGACGCTTGAGCAAGGCATCACAGAGCTTATACGCCACGCCTGCACCTGAGAGATGACCCAAGCGATGCGTTTCCACGTCTTCCAAACATTGCGGATTCACATTCGCAACAGCCAAAGGCAGGTGTTCAGGCAGTTCATGGTGATCCGTCACAATGGTGTCGACGTTCAAGCCATTAAGGAGGGAAACTTCATTAAAATTAGAAATGCCTGTGTCGGTGGTAATCACCAGCTTGACTTGGCGAGACGAGGTCAATCGTAACAAAGCCGACGCATGAAGCCCATGCCCTTCACTGGCACGATCAGGAATGTAAAAGCTGACATTCGCTTTCAGGCGGTGATGCAAGGTTTCATAAAAAATGGATGTGCCTGTGATGCCGTCGACATCAAAATCGCCGTAAATCAGAATATGCTCGCCCGAATCGAGTGCTTTTTCGATGCGAGCTAAGGCAATTTCCGCATCGGGGAGTTCTTCAACGGGGCGAATATCGGCAGGGTCGGCAGGTTTTAAGAACACGGCGGCTTCTTCAGGGCTTTGAATGTTGCGGTTGTATAAGAGCCGTGCGAGGACGGTTTGCCCTTCGGCGGCATCGAGCAAGAAGGCAGGCAGGTCAACATCAGGGGATCCGCCTCGGTATTGCCAAATGCTGGGTTTTTCGGTAAGCAGTGCTTGAGCCATTTGAACGCCTTTTATGGATTGTGTTGCATTGAGTTTACATTAAATATAGTGTACATCAAAAACACAGGCAAGGCTTTTATTTTTTGACTACAACCAAGACAAGGCAAGGAAAATCAGAAAAGCAGGCAAGCTTAAGCACAATACGGTTAAAAACGTACCTTTAACATCTTGAATTAAAAAAGCAGACGGAGAACTAAACAACATAAAAAATCATACCCTTATTAAGGCTTCGATCACTCATACGAAGCTGGAATCTATTAACATCATGCAATGTTTGAAGAAAGCCTTTAAATCCATGTGGCTCTTCTGTTATTTCTAATGTAAATCAAACAAAATAGGCTGTGAATGCTTTTTGGATAGTATTTGTCTTTATAAAAACAAGTCTATTTCAAGGTGTTCAACGATAGAAGGCATGGGGATTTCGAGCATTTTGACCTGCTAATATAGGGGACTTCTCTTTCAAGTCGCAGAAACATCCATCTCAAGATGCATTATTTAACAATCCCCCCGATACTTTTCCAATAGAAATAGAGTTGCCCTCTTTTCGCAAAGCTTTGTATGGGGTATAGTATACAGGACTCTACGAAAGTCTCAAAGCACACCATTTTTAAAGAGCGTTCTATAGAAACGAAGCATCAAAGGACAAAATCATGGGAAACAAAGGGCTTGAATACGCATCCGTCCTTATGGGATACCCTGCTTCCGCCTTTTTTATGCTTAAATTGGTGGCGTACGTCTTTCACTTTAGCCCCCCTGCTTGGGTGTTTTTAGTGGTAATTTTAACCGCCCACGTATTTTCCCTCATTTATATTGTGAAAGGATTGGACTCATCGAAATAACGCTAACATTCCCTTGGCTTACAAGCTTCAGAAGCCTTTCTTTTGCCAGCGTGGCTTGTCTCTGCATGGGTTTTCTTGGCATGTATTCACTACTTTTGCATGCGGTGATGCAGATTTGTGAACGGTCTTTAAAAACAGCGTTTTGGCGATTAATCGTCTACGTTCCCTTTGCCTTAGCTTTTTTGGTAAGCTTTGCGATGGCGTTATTTTTATTTCCTCAAGAAAAAGTGCTTGTCATCGCATTATTTTTTAGTTATAACTTATTAAAGATAGGGTATGGGGCTTACAAATCATCTGTAGCACCTGCCGAAGACTAGTTTTTAGGAGATCGCCTGCAACATGCAATCACACTTTTGGGAAGCTTTATTATACGGAATGCCTGTTCATGTGAATACCTTAATTATGGTTGCGGTGGCGTTGGTGATTTTATTGAGCATCACTCGTCTGTTGACCTCATCCATTTCGATTCGTCCGAATCGTCTTCAGATTTTTGCGGAAATGCTCTATGATTTTTGCCGAAGTATTACCTTCTCATCTGCGGGTAAGCGGGGCGATACCTTCTTGTATTATGTCGGAAGCGTCTTCTTCTTTGTCTTAACCTGTAACTTGCTGGGTCAATTCCCGCTTAAGATTTTTGAATTGCCTCATGGTGAGCTCATGGCTCCCACAGGCGACATCAATGTGCCTGCTGCTTTGGCGGTGGGAAGCGTCATTATGTACTTCTTCTTTGGTTTGAAAGCCAAAGGGCTGAAGTATTTTAAGCATTATCTGTCGCCTTTGCCTGATTTAATGGCAGGTCAATCCTTGCCTGTGAAGATTACGTATGCCACCTTCTTTTGGCCGTTTATTTTGTTGAATATCGCCGAAGATTTAACCCGTCCAGGTTCTTTGATGATTCGACTCTTTTGTAATATCTTTGTCGGAGAGATCTTAACAGGGGTCGCTCATAGTGCGTCTCATTACCTATTGCCGATTGCCGTTATGGGCATTGAATTGTTCGTTGCCGTGGTTCAAGCCTACATCTTTGCGATGCTAACAAATATCTATATCAGTTTATTGTCGGAAGATCATGATCACCATGAAGATGAGCATGACGCTTCACATACGCCTAATGAAGACGCGAAAGTCCCTTCCTTAGCCGTTGCCTAGTTTTTGTATAAAATATGTTCCCCGTTTAATTTAAGGAGTTTAACAAATGGAAGCAGCAACAACATACACCATTGGTGGGCCTTTAGCTATGGCTATCGCCACAATCGGACCTGGTATCGGTATTGGCTTAGCCGCCGCCGCCTTCTTTAACGCAACGGCTCGTCAGCCTGAAGTACGTGGACCCTTGCAAGGCGTTTTCTTCGCCGCTGCTGGTTTGATAGAATTGATGGCATTGCTTGGCTTTATTACCTTGTTTTTGTAGGAAGCAAGGCATCCACGCACAGGGATTCGTCTTTGTGCGTGGGAAAGCTCTTTTGTAGGATTCGTTAGTTACCGTGGTTTAGATAAAGGTTTTACTCATGTCCGAAAGTCTATTTCAATTTAACTTGACGCTACCCATTGTATTGGTGGTGTTTTTAGGCTTTTCACAAGTCATGCGTGTGATGTTCTTTGAGCCAATTGCAGCGATTAAAGAGGCTCGTGCAGAAGCGATTTTGAAGAAAAACCTACTAACCGATTTAGATACTGCTTTTGTTTTAGAACAACAGGTTCAACTCAAAACCGAAGAATTAAAAACGCAACGTCTGATCCAAGAAGCGTATCAAAGCCGTGTGCTAAAGGCACAAGGTGAATCTACCGCAAAGCTTCTGGCACACAAAAAAGACTTGGCAACGGCCTTGGATGCTCATGTTCAACATGAAGCCCAAGCACTTCAAGAACGTCAAAACGCACTAAGTGCTGAAAAAGAAGCCTTGGTTCAACGCATCACCGAAAAATTATTACGTTAGATGGAAAAGACCTTCTTGCAAGAAGGCTTCATTCAAACGAGGAAAGCTATGTTATTTTCTATCCCCCTCATTCATCATAATGCCAGCGAAGCCCCCTTGGATTGGCTGGGTATTTGGCATTACTTGGGTGAAACCAACCTCTTTAACGTTTTGGTCTTGGTCGGGATTGTGGTCTTTTTCTTTAAATGGAAAAATATCAATATCGGCGAAGGTTTGGATGCCAAAATTAAAGAAACGGTGATTGATCTTGAAAGTGCGGAAACCCTTTCGGCGAATGTTTTGGCAAAAAAAGAAGCGGTTTTAAAAAGCTTGAGTTCTGTTGAAAAGGATCGTCAAAAACGCTTGCATCAAGCGGAAGAGCGTGCAGAAGAATACAGTCGCAAGCTTGTTCAGGAAACCCAAGCGAAGATTCGTAAGTTGACCGAACGCCAACACGCTCAAAAGCGTTTGGAATCCAATCACTTGCAACGAGATATGCTCCAAAACTTTGTCACCTCGCTTGATGCCCTTTCAGTTGAACGCCTTAAAGAAAGCTTGGACGAAGCGACTCAAGGTCGCCTAATTTACAAGGCTTTAGATGATATTCAAGCGATTTACACGCAAGCTCACAAAGCAAAATCCGCTCCCGTTGCCACAAGCCCAAAAGAAGGGATTTACTTATGAGCCACGCATTAACCTTACCCAAAGAAGCCTTAAATCAAGCCAAGGGCTATGCCAAAGCCCTCTTTGATATTGCAAACGAAAAAGCGGTTTTGTCTGCTGTTTACGATTCTTTGCTTCAGCTAGACGCCATTTTCCAAAGTACCCCCGATGCCGTGAAAATCTTCTTACAACAAGAAGAAATTACAGGCGAATCGCTTGAAGAAGCCTTGTCTGCCTACTTGCTTCAAGCCGAAGAATGGGTGATAAAAACCCTAAAGCTCATGTTTAAACAAGAACATTATGCAGGGATTCCTGCCTTGTACCAAGCGTTTTTACCGTTTTATGAAGCGTCTCAATCCATTGGGCATATTCAAGTTCGCTCTGCAGTCGACTTAAGCCCTGAGCTTCGTCAAACGCTTGAAGCACGCTTAAGTGAGACCTTTGGACTTTCCCAAGTGGTAATTCATCATCACGTAGACGCCGAGATCTTAGGCGGTCTTTATGTGGAATACAAAGGACTTCGTTTTGATGCCACCTTAAAGCGTCAACTCAATCGCTTTGAAGAAGCCCTTTCACAGGTTTAATTTCACACACACGCAACACCATATTTACAATCCCCTAATTTAATTAAAAAAGGAAGTACAATGACCATTCACAGCACGGAAGAACTTTCTGCTTTACTCCGCCAACGCATCGAAGCGTTAGATATTCATGTCAACACAGAACAAGTCGGCACCGTTTTAGAAGTCGGCGACGGCATTGCTCGCTTGAGCGGTTTAGATAACGCCATGGCTGGCGAATTGGTCGTCTTTGAAGACGGTCACAACACCAAAGGTATGGTTCTAAACTTGGAAGAAGAAACGGTGGGTGTCGTTATTTTAGACAACCCTCTGAATATACGTGAAGGCTTGCGTGTTCGTGGAACGGGGCAAATTGCTTCGATTCCTGTGGGCGAAGCGGTGATTGGACGAGTCGTTAATCCCCTAGGCGTACCGTTAGACGGCAAAGGTGATATTGAAACCTTTGAAAGTTCTCCATTGGAAAGTAAGGCACCTGGTATTATTGAGCGTAAATCGGTGCATGAGCCTTTGCAAACAGGCATTACCGCCATTGACGCCATGATTCCTATTGGTCGTGGGCAACGTGAATTGATTATTGGTGATCGTCAAACGGGTAAAACCGCCATTGCGTTGGACACGATCATCAACCAAAAAAACAGTGATATTATTTCCATTTACTGTGCCATTGGTCAGAAAAACTCAACAGTTGCTCAAATCGTCAAAACGCTTGATGAACATGGTGCCATGGAAAACACCATTGTTGTAGCGGCTTCAGCCACCGATTCGCCTTCGATTCAGTTCTTGGCACCTTATGCCGCCGTTGCCTTGGGTGAGTTCTTTATGAAAAAAGGCAAACACGTTTTGGTCGTTTATGATGATTTGTCCAAGCATGCGGTGGCGTATCGTACGCTTTCCTTACTCTTGCGTCGTCCCCCGGGTCGTGAAGCTTACCCTGGAGATGTCTTCTATCTTCACTCTCGCTTATTGGAGCGTGCAGCAAAACTCAATGATGCACTTGGGGCTGGGAGTATCACCGCATTACCGATTATTGAAACGCAAGCGGGCGACGTTTCGGCGTACATTCCCACGAACGTTATTTCAATTACGGATGGTCAGATTTTCTTAGAATCGGATTTATTCAACGCAGGGATTCGTCCCGCTGTAAACGCTGGTATTTCGGTATCTCGAGTTGGTGGAGCCGCCCAAACCAAAGCCATTAAATCGGAAGCGGGTCAATTGCGTTTGACGCTTGCTCAATACCGTGAACTTGAAGCCTTCTCGCAATTTGCGAGTGATTTGGATCCTGCCACGCAAGCCCAGCTCAAGCGTGGTCAGCGTTTGGTGGAACTCTTGAAACAGCCTCAATACGCCCCTTATTCGGTTGCGGATATGTACAGCTTACTGCTCGGTGCCAACAAAGGCATTTTAGACAAGCTTGAACTTGAGCAAGTCTTGCCCTTTATCAAAGCGTGGTTGACCGCCTTTAAAAGCTTGCACACCGACTTGTATGAGGTCATTAACACAGGCAATAAGGTGGAAGACGCTCAAAAAACGCAATTGCTTAGCTTGATGAGTGCCTTGCGTGACAGTCAGTTCCTCGCTGAATAGTTTGCGTTCTAACGCCTTGTCCTTTAAACCGCTTTTAAAAGCATTAAAAGCGGTTTCTCCCATTTACGTTAATAAGGTATCCTTTTCTTATGGCCAATTTAAAAGACATTCGTACCCGCATTAAAAGTATTAAAAATACGCAAAAAATCACCCAAGCCATGCGTATGGTGGCGGCTGCCAAAGTGCGTAAGGCGGAAAATAGCTTGAAGCAGTCTCGTCCTTTTACGGCTTTGCTGGAATCGATGTTATTGCGTATTTTGCCAGAACTTAATAGTCATGCGGATGCCATTAAGGAATCTCCTTTTTATAACGCCTTAACGCCTCGTGCGGTGAAGCGTGTAGGGCTTTTTGTCGTGGCGGCGGATCGTGGCTTGTGTGGATCGTATAACAGTGCGATTTTAAAGAAATTGAACCTTATTTTAACGCAGTATCAAACCCAACATATCAATGTACGTTTGTATTTGGTGGGGAATAAATCCATTCGTTATGTGGCGAAACAATACGCTCATTTGGAAGTTTTGGCAACGGCTCATAACTTGGGCTTGCCTGTGGAATACATTCACGCTGACAAAGCAGGCGATGCCTTGATTGAAGCCTTTACCCACAACCGTGTCGATCGTATCGAAATGCTCTATACCCAGTTTAATAATATGGTGTCTTATGAGCCGATTCATAAAGCGGTCTTGCCTTTAAATGTGGACGCCCTTCAAGAAAGTACAGCGACCGTAGAATCTACTGAAACAAAATTAAGTTCTGAACTTGAGTTTGAACCTTCTGCGGTGGACTTGGTGGAAGAAATCATCCCCATGTATGTCAAACGTCAACTGTTTAGTGCTTTGCTTGAATCAATGGCAAGTGAACTCGCCTCTCGTATGACGGCAATGGCGAATGCGACGGACAACGCCAAAGATCTCATACACCGTTTGACGCTTGTGTATAACAAGGCTCGTCAAGCGGCGATTACCCAAGAGATTATGGAAATTGTCGGTGGAGCAGAAGCCTTAAAATAATAGTGATACCATTTAAGCGATTGAAAAGCGTACACCTCACACATCTAGGAGCCTAGACTCGCAGATGTGTGATTGTATAGTATTTTAAATAATTAACCAACATTAGCTAGGGTTGTTTGGAAGTACTGAGCAATAGCTTCTTGTAAGAACATACCCCCTTGTACCAAGGTCGTTAAATGCCATTTTAATACCGCCCACCAGCCCTCAATCGGGTTTAAATCAGGGCTATACGGTGGCAAAAACAACAATTCACAACCCGCTTCCTCAATCAACGCCTTGATTTTCGGTGATTTGTGAAAGCTCG
>CANGYO010000038.1 GCA_947458095.1 Vampirovibrionales bacterium
TACCAAGGTGGCGGTGGCGGAGGCTATCAGAACCGTCCGCAAGGTGGTGGTTACCAAGGTGGCGGTGGCGGAGGCTATCAGAACCGTCCGCAAGGTGGTGGTTACCAAGGTGGCGGTGGCGGAGGCTATCAGAACCGTCCACAAGGTGGTGGCTATCAAGGCAGTGGTGGCGGAGGCTATCAAAACCGTCCGCAAGGTGGTGGTTATGGCAACCGTCCACAAGGCGGTGGCTACGGTCGTCCGCAAGGTGGTGGTGGTTTCAATCGTGGCGGTGGCGGAGGTCGTCCTCCTGCTCGTCGCATGTTTGTGGAACCTGAAATTTTGGCAGAAATCGAAAAACGCTATAGAGCATGTTTGCCTCTACCGAACCCCGATTTTCACACGGTTGTGGGTGAAGAGCTGAACATGGATCCGATGAAAGTGTTTTTTGGCATCAACTTGATTCGTCAAAAAATGAACTTGCCGAAGGTGGATCTTCCTAAGCGTCCTTTAGCAGTCTCTTCGGATCAATTGCAAGCGATTCAAATGTTGTATGAACCTTATTTGCCAACGCCTCCCATTGGGATTCACAAAATCGTGGCAAAGCAATTACGCATTGATGAATGGCGTGTTCACGTGGCGATTAAACTCATTCGTAAGTCTCGTAATTTACCGCAGTGGAATGAGGGGCGTCCTGATCTACCTGAAGCGATGAAGGTCGAAATTGAAGCCGCTCGTCAACGGATGCTCGCTGATGTCGACTTGGTCAAAGCGGCTCAAGAAGCCAACGATCAAGCGGCTGCTGAAGCGAAAGCCAAAGAAGAGGCGAAAGCTCAAAAGGCAGACGCCAAAGCAGAAGCCCTTGCAGAAGCCAGCGTAGATCCCGATGCGCCTAAGCCTGTAATTTTAACGGCACCTTCTTCTGAAGTGACGCTTGAAGTGACTGAAATCGTGACTGAAATTGTGAGTGAAGATGCGCCTAAAAAGCGTGGACGTCCCAAAAAAGTAACGGTCGAAGAAGTGGAAACGGCTTAGCCTGTGATTTTAGATGCGTCTGATTTTAGTTGGGCGAATCGTTTCTCATCGTCTCTTTTATGTTAGAATTGAAGAAACGGCTCGAAATAAGTTTGAGCCGTCCGCTTATGGACTGATAAAGGATATTTCCCCTAATGACACAGGAGCTTCAAAATCCACCGCCTGTCGCTATGTCGAGTGAAGCATCTGCATCCAATTGGTTTGTGGACTTTTTTAAAGGTCTTCAGCAGACATGGCCTAAAATCACTTGGCCCACCGTTCGGCAGTTGACCGTGCAAGTCCTGATTACGGTTGCGGTTACTGTATTTGCGACGACTTTGGTGTGGGGTTTGGACAATGTCTACCGTATTTTGATTCAAACCTTTGTGCTAGGGCGTGCTTAGATCAGAAACCATTGAAGAAAACCTTATTGTAAACGGTGCTTATTTTAAGGTTTGAATCCTAATAATTTTATGTTAAACTCAAGATATGTTGTACAAAATGACTGGTTAATCGTTTGAATTAACAATGATTTGCAAAGAAGGCTTAAAAAACCCATGATGACTCAAAAATCTACCGAAGAATCTCTATTTCCCCTTGAACACGTTGAAGAAGTGGAAGATCTTGAGGTCTTTGAAACAGCGGAAGAAGATTCGCTCGACTTTAGTATGGAAGACGACAACGAAACCGCTGTGGCTGAAAAAAGCTATCAGGCGGAAGAGATGCCTCAAGGGACAAAGGTCCTTAAAGACGGTAGCCAAGGCAAACGCAAGCGTTGGTTCATTATTCACACCTATAGTGGGCATGAAAACAAGGTAAAAATCAACCTTGAACGTCGTATTGAATCGATGGGCATGCACAATAAGATCTTTCGGGTGGAAGTGCCTCAAAAGCCTGTGACGAAAATTAAAGACGGCAAACGTATCGAAAAAGACGAGCATTTGTTTCCGTCTTACGTCTTAATTGAAATGATTATGGATGATGATTCTTGGTACTGTGTACGGTACACCCCAGGGGTTACCAAATTTGTGGGTGGGGAAAAGAAACCCATTCCTGCTCGGGATTCTGAGATTAAAAAAATCTTGGGTCGTGGTCAAAGTGCCAAGAAAAAAGTGGAAGTCGATCTTAAAGTGGGTGACAACATTCAAGTCATCTCTGGACCGTTTTCTGACTTTGAAGGCACGGTTACGGAAGTTCAAGTTGAGAAAGAGCGTCTTAAAGCCACGATCTCTATTTTTGGACGTGAAACCCCTGTTGAACTCGTCTTTAGTCAAGTTCAAAAACGTATTTAAGGTTGCTTTATGACTCCTAAGCCTGCGGTTGCCCTCGTGATTTTAGACGGCTGGGGACTTTCCACTAGCTCTGCACATAATGCAATTGCGTTAGCTCATACCCCAAACTGGGACAAGCTTCAGCAATATTTTCCTTCCACAACGCTGATTGCTCGTGGTGAAGCCGTGGGAATACCTGAAGGCGTTGTGGGTAATAGCGAAGTCGGGCATTTGACGCTGGGAACAGGTAAAGCATCCCCTCACCCACGAGTCCAGCTCGATGCTCGCATTGAAGCAGGCACTTTGGCGGAGCATCCCACTTGGCTTAAGGCTTTAGCCCATGTGAAAAAAAATCGTAGCACGCTGCATTTTGTCACCCTATTAAGTACAGGTGGTGTGCATAGTCACGTGTCGCACTTGGCGGAGTTCTTGGGCATGGCAAAGGATGCTGGCTTAGGCGATAACGTGAAGGTTCACGGCATTACAGACGGTCGTGATATGCCCCCTTACACCGCTACATCTCTTGTGGAAGATGTGGAAGGTGCCTTGTACGATTTAGATTTTCCGCAAATGGCAACCTTAAGCGGTCGTTATTATGCTATGGATCGTGACAATCGTTGGCAACGCACAGAACTGGCTTTTAATGCGATCGTTCACGCCAAAGGCAAACGTCAGTTTTTAGCCACGCAAGCCGTCAAATTTGCCCTCGCCGAAGACATTAGCGATGAGTTTATTTTGCCTTCAGTGACGGATTTAACCTATGAAGGCATGGCGTCTGGCGATGCGGTGATTTTTCTGAACTTTAGACCCGATCGCATGACGCAACTTGTCTCTGCGTTTGCGGATGCACCCTTTTCAGCCTTTGATAGAGGCTCCCTGCCTAATTCGCTTTATCTTGCCAGCCTAGTCGATTACGGTAATTTCCCCAATGTGGACGTGTTCATTCCCAAAACGACGACCCAAGACAGCTTGGCTCATACGATTTCAAAAGCAGGCTTAAAGCAATTCCATGTGGCGGAAACGGAGAAGTATCCCCATGTGACGTATTTCTTCAATGGCGGGCAAGAGGTTCCTTTAGCAGGTGAAGACCGTCGTCTCATTCCCAGCCGACGTGATGTGGATACCTACGATCAAGCCCCTGCCATGAGGGTCTATGACGTAACAAAAGCCTTGATTGAAGCCTTTAAAACACAGGATTATGCCTTTTTTGTCGCCAATTTAGCCAATGTGGATATGGTCGCCCATACTGGCAATGAATCCGCTACGATTGAAGCGGTTGAACATGTCGACAAAGCCTTAGGCTTAATTGTAGATGCTGCTAAATTAAGCGGTGTTTCGCTCTTGATTACGGCGGATCACGGTAATGGCGAGTCCATGAAAACCAGTGATGACTTGCCGAATACCGCTCACACGCTAAACCCTGTTCCGTTAATTTTTGTCCCGAATGGTGATCAAACTGCGGAAACGCTGAACTTAAACGAGGCTAAAAGCTTAGCCGATGTTCGTCCTTTGGTGGAAAGTCTTTTAGGACTGGTTATTTCTACAAAATATAGTATTTTAAATAAATAACCATACGTTGTCTCTTCGTTGTCGCTATTTAAAATGGGAATTGGTATCAGTCGTTTAAATGGTATCAATCTGTGAAATGGTATGAAAAGCCGTTTCCTTAAAAAAACAATTGTCTAGCACAAAATAGGAGGCTCTTGGTGTTTATGCATTTAGAGCGTCTTCTTTTTCACCAAAGAAGCGTTAGCGGATTTTAGGCAATATCATCAAAGAACAAAAACCAATCATCATAGGCACATAGACTTCATGTATCCACGTTCAGGGACTTACAATACCTATACACAAAACGTCAACTATGGCGAAAATGTGGCATATAAGCGTCCCAATTATGGGGTGACGTCGCCAGCGATGCCTTATGTGGCAGGCGCCTCCATCAATTATGATGAAAACGTCAATTATAATCGTGGCAATTTCGGCGTGACAGCTCCAAGCACTCCGAATATCGGTAATACGCCTGTCTATTTTGGGGAAAGGACGAATGTGTTTCGTCCGAATTATGGGGTGGTTCCGCCTTCGGCTCCGAATGTGGGAGGGGCGTCCGTCGTCTTTGGGGAAGCCACGAATCCCAATCGTCCCACGTTTGGGATTACGGCTCCTGTCTTGCCAGCCCCTCGCACGCAGGTGAATGTTCCGCCTACCGTGCCTGATATTCCAGTTCCGCAATACAATGTGCCTGACCGCCCGATTTACTATCCAACGCCCACGACCTATGATGCAGGCAATTACCCGATGCCTCCTGTCAACAATAACCCGATTACGTATGGGGCGAATACTTACCCTACCGTGCCGTTGGAGCAGAATCTTGACACCAATGCACCCAATGTGCCTGTGAACAATAACCCAATTACGTATGCACCAAATACCTATACGCAAGTGAACAATACCCCTGTTTTACAGCCTCTGCCTCAAGGCGGAGTGGAACAGTTTAATCCGTATGCCAGTTCGATTCCTGCCGAACAAGGCTTGCCGAATCTAGGTATGCCCAGTACTTCGCCCACCAGTGAGATCGATGGGTTATTAGGGGCTACCAATGCGATTATTGCTCAAGGTAATCAGGTGGAGCAGTTTACGCAACAGTTCGCCGCTCAAGAAGAGCAAATACGTCAACAGCAAGCCCTTCAAAGGCAACAGCAGGCCGTTCCGCCTGACTTAACCCAACAGTATTACCAGCAATCGCAAGCTATTACCAATGCGTACCAGCAAGGGCAACAGCAAACACAATCTAGCAGCAGCAACGTGGACGGCTCTTCGCTTCCCGCTGCAGCTAAAAAAGGCATTTCTCAATACGGCGATATCATCAAGCGTGAAGCCGCGAAGAATGGTATTCCCGCAAGCTTACTCGCAGGTTTAATTTTGCAGGAATCAGTGTTTAATCCCACGGCAGGATCTGGTGCAGGGGCGAAGGGGCTCACCCAACTCATGCCGGGTACCGCCAAAGAGTTAGGCGTAAGCGATGTTAACAATCCAGAGCAAAGCATCGCTGGTGGAGCCAAGTACTTAGGGCAGATGTATAAGAAATACAACGGTAACACAACGCTTGCCTTAGCCGCTTACAATGCAGGCCCTGGTGCGGTTGATAAAGCAGGTAAAAGCGTCCCGCCTTTTAAAGAAACACAACACTATGTGAAAGTGGTTCAAGAAAATGAAGCGAAGTTCCGAAGTGCGGGTTTTGCTTAATGAGGGGCGTCTAGTCCTATAAAATCACATAGGGCGCTATTCATGCGTGGGATCCACGCGGGGTGCAAGGTATAAGCGTCGTTTCGCTTTTCAACTTGCCCTTGGGCTATTTTTTCCGCCAACAAGCCTTCCACATGACGCCACAACGCTGGCGAAGGGCAGGCTTCTTTTAAGGTGGATGCTTTCACGCCCACTTGCGTTAAACGCAACCCAAAAATCAATAGATTTTCAAACCGTTCGACATCACTCACGACAGCTTCTTCGGTAATTTCCGCTACCTGCGAAAACGCTGTGTACGCCTTTAAATTGCTTGGCACGCTGTATCGTGTGGGATGCACATACCCGTGAGCTGAAGGACCAAAGGCAAGCACATTTTTTTGTTGCCAATACGCCAAATTGTGACGACTTTCGAAGCCTTCTTTCGCAAAGTTAGACGCTTCATAACGATGAAACCCGTGTTCTGCAAGGTAATCCACCGCCCATTCGTAAAAAGTCACATGCTCATCATCGCTCGGTAAGGGGTAGTGTTTGGTGGCTTTTTTCGCCAGCGTTTCAAGAGCCGTACCTGCTTCAAGTTGCAAGCCATACATCGAAATATGTTGAATCGGTAAATCACAGGCTTCTTGGACGGTGGCTTGCCAAGACGCCAAAGATTGCGTGGGAATGCCGTACATGAGATCCACACTGATATTCGCCGTTTCACCCATGCACTTAGCCAAATCGTGGATGCGTTGTGTGGCGGTTTGGGCGTCATGCCGACGGCTTAGTTTTTTCAGTTCGTCATTACTGAGTGATTGAACGCCTACACTAAAGCGATTGATGCCTGCTTCTAAGTAAGCGTCTAAGGGACTTTGGGCATCATCAGGGTTGAGTTCAAAGGTGATTTCACAATCCGAAGCAAAGACTTGAAAGGCTTGAATGCCTTGAAGAATTTCTCCCACTTGGGATGCCGTCAACAAACTAGGGGTGCCTCCCCCAAAATAGACGGTGTGAAGGGGTGTTTTTAAAGCGTCCGTCTTTAAAGTAGAAAAGCGAGCATGAATTTCTCGATTTAAAGCGTCGACGTAAGCGGAAACGCCACCGTGCTTTTCTAGTTCCAAATAAAAATCACAGTACACACAACGAGACTTGCAAAAGGGTACATGAACATAAAGATGCTCAATCTCGTGACGGTTTACGGTCATCTAAAAGGGGAGGTCATCTTCAGTGAGAAAGTCATCGGCGGAAAGGGTGTTTAAGTTCACCGCTGGAGCAGGTGCTACTGCTTGGACGGTTTGTCCGCCATAGCCAGCGTCTTGCTGGGGAGCGTCATAAGACGCCTGTGCATACGCAGGTTGCTGTTGAGGAGCATAGCTCTGTTGTTGAGCAGGGGCTTGATTATTATAACCCCCTTGCTGTTGAGATTCAGGTTGCACGTAAGTAGGCAAGGCAGGCAACTGGTGAATCTGTTGAGCGTCTATCTCAAACATTTTTTTGGTGACGCCTTCAGGGGTCGTTACCGAATTAATTTGCAAACGACCTTCCACATGTAAGACGGCTCCAGCAGGAAGCTTTAATACAGCGTCAGACAAACCACGCCAACACAAGACTTTGACCACTATATTAGGAGTTTCTTGGTTACGACGAGGGGGCATGGGGACAGAAATCTGTAAGATGCTGACGCCTGCGTTGTTTTGCGTAAAGCGTTTTTCGGGGGCTTGAAGCAAGGTGCCTGTTATCGTGATTCGTGCAAATGACATAGTAACATCCTCAAAAGCTAAAAGGGGATTAAAGCAAAGCGAAAGGAAGCTAAACCACACTTATTCGGCGTGGGCTTCTTCTTGGAAGTTGCCTTCTTCAGCACCGTCTTCTTGACGAGGACGACGAGGAGGACGACCGCCTTCACGGTTGTCACGACCACCACGACCGCCACCACCGCGACTGCCACGCATTTCACGAGGTTCACGACCTGTAACAGGCGTCACGATAAAGGGCTTGCTTACATCTAAGTCGTCGTTGCGTAAAATAACGACACGAATCAATTCTTCGTTTAAGTTCAAAATAGCGGTCAAAGGCTTAATGGAAGCACCTTCGGCTTCAAAACCCACAACGGCGATCAAACCTTCACGAGACTTTTGAATTTCGTAAGCCAATTTTTTACGACCGACTTTGTCAATGCGGAAAATTTTGGCATTGTTGTTTTTAAAATCGCCTTCGACTTTGCTAAGAACGCCATCGAGTCCTTCATTTTCAAAGTTAGATTTAAAAATAAGGAGGGCTTCGTATTTATTATAGTTAGTCAAGGATTGAATCTCCAATTTTACAAGAGTATTATAGTAAGCATACATAACGATGTTAAGACTGTATTCAACAGACTAAAACAAACGAAAGAAAATAACAAGCGTTTTTGAAAGAATGTTACGTTTGTGTGCTTTTCTTGTAAAGGAGACAGCTACATTAGAAGTTTAGGACGTCTCCCATAAGCAGTTCAATGGCTCTTGCACCTAAGAACAGGGATTCACTTTGTTCAGGACGCTCTAAAATCGCTTGAGCCTTGGGGGCTAAACGCTTTACGGTGGCGATAAAATCGGGATCTTGGGCATCCGAAAAGTCAAGCTTGATATGATTTGGCATGGGGGTGTTTACTCGCTAAGGTTAATGGATTGATACTTGAAAAATAAGAGAGATACATTTGCATATACTAGGAAGGAATGATTGTTAATGTCTTCTTCTGTAAATATAAAAACAATCTTAAGGACAAAATTGCCTTTATTAAGATTTTTGTAACTACTTCGTTACAATATAAAGGTCGTTTACGCTTTGTGCAGAAAGCTCTAAAAAGTCTAAAACGCTTTTTATGCTAGAATGAAACAGACCTTCACTTTTTATAAGGACATCCCCCTTGACGACGCTTCAGCACCTTCATTCTAGCGAACTCGCCGCTTGGCTTGAAACGCATCAAGCAGAAGCCTTTGACTTGTGGCAAAAAGAACGCCTCGTCACCCCCCTTCATGTGACTTTTGACACCCCACTTGCCCTTGAAAATGGCGATGTGTTGCCGTCTTTTGAGATTCGCTTGGAACTTTATGGTCAAATCAACCCCCAAAGAGACAACGTGATTTTAGTCTGCCACGCCCTAACAGGCGATGCTCACTTGGCAGGCAAACATCACGTCGACGATAAAAAATCGGGCTGGTGGGACGATCTCGTGGGTGAAGGGAAGGCGTTTAATTCCCAAACCCACGCCATTCTTTGCACGCATGTGCTTGGTGGATGCAACGGATCTACAGGACCTGAATCGACCAACCCCCAAACCCAAGACGCCTACCACACCAGCTTTCCGCCGATCACCATTGCGGACATGGTCAACGCCCAACACGCCGTCATGCAAGCCTTAGAAATCTCACAATGGCATGCGGTGGTCGGCGGTTCGATGGGAGGCTTTCAAGCCCTTGAATGGGGCATTCGCTACCCAAACGCCATGAAAAAACTCGTCATCATCGCCAGTGGAGCCTGTTATAGCACGCAAGGCATCGCCTTTAATGCGGTGGGTCGTCATGCCATTATGCACGATCCGCAATGGAAGCAGGGCTTGTATCAAACCCACGGCACAGAGCCTCGGCAGGGGCTTGCCACCGCTCGTATGCTGGCTCATATTACGTATGTCAGTGAAGATAGTTTGGATCAAAAGTTTGGACGCTCTTTAATTGAAGGGCAGTCTACTTTGCCTACTCAAAGTTCCGAAGCAGGGACGTCGTTTCAGCCTGAGTTTCAAGTGGAATCGTATTTGGACTATCAAGGGCAACAGTTTGTGAACCGCTTTGACGCCAATAGTTACTTGTATTTAAGTAAAGCCCTTGATGCCTTTGATGTGGTGGCATCCTGGGGGAAGGGAGATCTCAAAACGGCGATGGCTCGAATTAAAGCCGACTGCTTCTTTGTGGCGTACGACACCGATGGACTCTTCCCCCCGAAAGAAACGCATCGCTTGGTGGATGCCTTAATCGCCCTCAATCAATCCCCTTCTGCTGTGACACTTTCAACGCCTTGGGGGCATGATGCCTTTTTAATTGACACCACAGAACTCAATGCGATTGTCCCTGCTTTTTTGTACGAAGCGACACGAGAACTAAGCAAGAAACACAACACACCTTTGCTTAATCGTGATGACCTTGCCCCCTTGCTTAGCTTGGTGGAAGCTCATGATTCGGTGCTTGATTTGGGCTGTGGCAAGGGAGATTTACTAGAGATTTTAAAAGCACAGGGGACTCATCCACGTTTACTAGGCGTGGAACAGAAAGAAGCGTCGGTGAAAGACGCCTTAAACAAAGGCTTGCCTGTTTTGCAAGGCGATATGCTTCACACGCTAAAACAGCTCCCTGATGCGTCTTTTGATGTGGCGGTGCTTCACTTGGCGTTACAATCCCTGCAAGATCCTTACCGTGTGTTGCAAGAAATGAAGCGTGTGGCAACCCGTTCTGTGATTGGCTTTCCGAATTTTGGCTTTTTGCCGATTCGCTTGCAGTTGTTGTTGCGTGGACGCATGCCCAACTCGTCTGCCTTGCCTTATATGTGGTACGACACACCAAACATCCACCTCTTTACGCTTAAGGATTTCACGACCCTTTCAGAAGAGCTGGGCTTTCAGCAGGCTCGGCGGGTGTATCGCTTTGGGGAAACATGGCAGGCACGCCCTCGTCGTGCGTGGGGTGTCAACTGGCGAGCCTCTTACGCCATTTATGAGCTGGTTTAGCGACAGGCTTGGCAAGTGCCTCGTAAGACCAGCTCTTCGATAAAGGGTAAATCTGCTTTCTTCTCTTCCCCCAGCAAGGTCGACAAATCCACCGCCACTTCGTAGCATTCCACCCGATGACACAGGCTACACACAAAATGCGGATGATGCGTATGCACCGAATGCGGATGCCCCACCTCGCAATGCACGGCTTCACACGCATGAGACGGATCTTCAAGCACATGGGGATTCAAAGTAAACCGCCACACATTGTCCCCAAAATGGTGACGCAAACACACGTTCATTTCCACCAAATACATCAAATTACGATACAAAGTCGCTCGATCAAAGTCCTTGTCTTGCAGTTGATGCACGACATCCGCCAAGCTAAGAGGGGTTTGGCTGTTTAAGATCGTGGTTAACACCTCGACACGAGAAGCGGTCGATCTTAGATCCAAGGCGTGCAAAATGCCTTTTGCCGTGAGTGTTGAAGGCAAGGTGGCTTCTTTAGTGGGGGAAGCAAAATCAAGCGTCGTCTTCACAGATTAGGCTCCCATCCACACGCTGGGGTCTAAGTCCTTCAAGTAGCTGGTGACTTGATCTTCAATCGAAGGCGTGCCTGTTTTCTTTGCTTTTTCAGCCAGCTTGGCGATGCGTGCGGCGTCTCGCTTGTCTTTTTCAGACTGCTTAAACGCTGCCATCGCTCCATTTTTAAGGGATTGCACATCATTATAACGCAATTCACGATGTTCCCCTGGTTTTAGACCAGACAACTGAAACGCCCCAATTGCAATACGCTTGAGTGCCACAACATCATAACCGCAGGCGTCGAACATGCGTCGGACTTGGCGATACATGCCCGAATTAAGGCTCACACCCCAAATCGTGGGCTTGACCATAAAGACTTCCACCGCTTGAGCCAACTGCTTTTCCCCTTCAAGGGAAAGTCCTTCTAAGAAGCGTTGTGCCAAGCGTTCAGGGTTTTCCACCGCTCGATCCAGCTCCACTCGATACACCTTGGTCAAGTGATATTTCGGATGCGTCAATAGATTCACCATGTCGCCGTCATTGGTCAACAATAACAAGCCTGTGCTGTTACGGTCCAAGCGACCGATGGGTTTCAAGCCTTTTAAGTCGTCAGGCAACACGTCGTAAATCGTGCGACGCCCCCGTTCGTCGGAACGTGTGGTGATGCAATCTTTGGGCTTGTTCATCACAATGGTGCGAATGCGTTGCTGGGTTTTGATCAATTCGCCTTTGACTTCAATGCGGACGCTTTGGGGCTTTTCAATCAACAAGCCCAATTCCGTGACTTTTTTGCCGTTCAGCGTGACTTTGCCCGCTTCAATGAGGGCATCGGCTTGGCGACGGGAATAGGTCGAAAAGTTGGCAATCAGCTTGTTGATTCGTGTGCCTTCTTGGGCGACGACTTCATCGGGGCGTTTGGATGTTCGTGAGGGTTTGGAAGGGGGGCTTGCCTTTTTAGAGGCGGACGTCCGTTCCGCTTCAAGCGTGCTGGATGGGGTCTTTTCAGATTTAGACTTCACTCTTTTTGCGGGCTTCATAAACTGGCTAAATTGATGCGTCTTTTTAGCCGTGGCGTCGCTGGATTTTTCGCTTTTGGCGGGTTTCGCCGTTTTTACAGACGCTTCTGCTTTACTTGCTTTAGAGGCGGTCTTTTTACGTTCTTCGGCGATGATAGCGTCCCAATTGAGGGTTTCGCCTTTTTTCGCTTTGCTGCGAACTTTTTTGGCGGTGCTACGTTCTTGCAAGGGCAGAACGTCGTGGGTGAAGGCGGATCGTTGTTTCGTGGACATATTGAAGAACCTTGAGGGTTAGGCTGATTCACATCAGTCTGTAATGAATTCATACTAATTATATAGTAAGCATGTTTGCTTCGCAAGGCTTTCTTTGATTTATAGCCGAGTTTAGAGTTTTCTATAGCATTTAAACGATTTAAAAACAGCCCTTATGCACCGTAAAGTCGATGCAATTGTGCCAAGTCTTCGGTGGTGAATTGATCATTCTGTAAACTACGGTGGAACATCACACTATGCGGATCTTGTGTATGCTCTAAGCCCAAGGCATGCCCGATTTCATGTAAGAAGGTGGCGTACAGTTGTCGCTTTTGAGCCTCTACATCCAAATGTTGGTTGATGCGTGGATGGCATTGCAAGACAATCTCACTGCGATAAATAAAGGGTTGCTCATTGTTTAAATGCGTTTGATTCGTGGTTCGACCCACTTCGTAAGGGCGTTCTGGATTGGTTTCATCGCTCCATGAAATAAAGATGCCATCACCGTCCTTTGTGATTTGAGTCAAGCGTTTGAAGAAAATGGCTTCATTACTTGCATTCTGCCAAGCCAGCACCGCTTTTTCAAAGGCATCGGGCGGATGCGTTTGCTGTTCGTCCACAGGGTCGCAATAAATAGGAATCACCAACGGTTCTTGCCAACGAGGCACCGCATTTTGAAGATCTGCAGGGGGTAGTGCTATTTTGGCTTCAATTCTGCGAGGCGTAACTGGCAAACCCATAGCAGGAAGCTGCTGCCATAATTGAATGGGGGTGTTTGAAAAGGGTGGGGGGACTTGCATGCGTGGTCGCCTTCCTTGTAGGCATTATAGCCGAGTTACTAATTTCCTGTACAGAAAACTCTAAACTCGTCTATACACTTTTATTGGTTATTGGTATTAGACTATTTGACGGCTGTTTCCAAAACGCCAAGCAAGGTTTCAATTGTGGTGGCTAAATCACTTTCAACGGAAGCCCCCGCCGCTTTTTTATGACCGCCCCCACCAAAATGTTCGCCCAATAAGGCAGACACATCAATATCGTTGCGGTTAGAACGCAAGCTGATTTTGGTTCGCCCTGAAGGCATTTCTTTAATTAGTGCAGACACTTGCACGCCTTGAATACAACGCAATTGATCGATAATGCCTTCGGTATGTTCATCTAAGGCATGGTAGCTCTCAATTTCTTTCAAAGTGAGTGATGTCCACATGATGCGTCCTTCGGCGTGGGGCTTGGCATTCAAAACCGCATGAGCCGTCAACTGGCTTTGACAAAAGGGTTGCGTTTCATAGATTTGATTGTAGATATAGGTGACATCCGCCCCTGCACGTTGCAGTTGTCCAGCCACTTCAAAGGCTTCAGGTGTGGTGCTAGAATGACGAAAGCCCCCTGTATCGGTCAATAAAGCGACATACAAGCCAGTCGCCGCTTCAGGTGTAATCGGGCATTGCCACGTGTTTAGAATCCGCACAATCACTTGACCGCTTGCCGCAGCGTCAGTTTCAATGATATTGATGTGAGCAAAGGCGTCGTTAGACACATGATGATCAATGTTAAGCGTGTCCGTGGCGGTTTCAAATAAGCGAGCCGCAGGGCCTAAGCGAGAAATCGCCCCACAGTCTACGGAAATGGCTAAATCGTAGCGATCCAGTACTTTTTCAGGGGTTTTGTCGATGCTGATGACCTCGTCAATACCAGGCATGAAATGGAAGACATCGGGCATGCGACCTGCGATGATACAGTCGACCCGTTTGATATTCGGGAAAAGGTAAGCCAAGCTGTGCTTTAAGCCGAGCATGGAACCGAGCGTGTCGCCATCGGGGCCAACGTGGGCGGTAATGAAGACGGTTTCACTACGATCGAGGGCGTTATAAGCGTCTTGGTAACGGCGGAGTTTTTGCGGGTTTTCAGAGGTCATTATCATGGCGTTTCCTTTTTAGATGATGAGGGTCTTTTTTATTATAACTCATCTACACGCATTTTTTATGCGAATGCGGATTAAATGATTAAATGTCGTGTTAGGCTATTCAGTCGTTGGCGGCTTCATTAAGATTCCTCTCAAAAATAAGCGATTGATAAAATACCAAAAGCGTGCTAAAATGCGTGGGTATCTGTTTTATTTCTGCTAACGCAATGGGGAGATTTCATCGTGGCGATGTATAAAAAGCTCTTGCCTTTGGTAAATCGTTTTGTTTATTTGAGACAAGGCTATTTCAATCGGTATTATGAAGGCAAGCTCCTAGAAGTCACCCCTGACACCCTCACCATTCAAGCCTATGACGATCAAGGTCGCCCCGAAGCGGAATGGGTGATTACCCTGTCAACCGTGACCGAGTTTATGGTGGGCGATCGTGACCTAGACGAGCTGAACATCAAAGTCTGCTTGGCGAAAACGGTTGAACAAGCGGAACTCAACGATTCAGCCGAAGCCTATGCCTCTTACGAGCGAATGAAACAATCGGTCGCTTCTAAGACAGGAAACCTTGACAGCCTTTAAAAGGAATCTTCATGTTTTCATTTAGCAGCCTGACCCAACCCCATGTCTATATTATTGCTGAAGCAGGGGTCAATCACGACGGTTCTCTTGAAAAGGCGTATGCCTTGGTGGATGCCGCCGTTTACGCCCAAGCCAATGCTGTGAAGTTTCAGCTTTTTAATCCACAAGCCTTAACGACACGTTTCGCCCAAAAAGCGGACTATCAACAAAAAAATGATGCCCTCGCTTCTACGGCTGAATCTCAACAAGCCATGCTAGAACGCTTGCTTTTAGATGCGGATAGCCTCCAAAAGATACGAACCTATGCCCACAGTAAAGGCATCGATTTTTTATGTTCGCCCTTTGACGCTGAAAGTGCGGATGCCTTGGTTGAACGCTTTGAACTACCCTTTGTTAAGCTGGGCAGCGGGGAATTGACTAACTTTCCTTTGTTGAAACGCTTGGCACTCAAAGGTATTCCGCTTTTGCTTTCCACAGGTATGGCGAATTTAAAGGATGTGCAACGCACCCACGAATTTCTCGCCCCTTTTTACGGCTTTCGCTTTAGCGATGCCGTGGCGTTTATGCACTGTACCAGTCAATACCCCGCTCCGCTTGAAACCCTTAATCTAAAAGCCTTACGCACCTTGCAAAATGCCTTTTTGGGTCATGTAATTGGTTATTCCGATCATTCGCTTTCCATCACCCAAGTGCCAGCCACCGCCGTTGGCTTGGGAGCCAAGCTCTATGAAAAGCATTTAACGCTTGATGCGTCTGCCACCACAGGGCCTGATCATCATGCATCCCTCGAACCTGACGCCTTTAAAACGTTAGTCGAAACCATTCGTTCTGCGGAATTGACTTTAGGCAATGGCATTAAAGAAGCCCATGCCTGCGAGCGAAACACCGCTGAAGTGGCTCGTAAAAGCCTTGTGTTGACGGTGGATTTGCCTGTGGGTACTGTGCTTGAAGAAGCTCATTTGACGACCAAGCGTCCTGCCACAGGGCTATGTGCGTCTCGTTATTATGATGTACTCGGTAAACGCATTAAGGTGGACTTAAAGGCAGACAGCGTACTGAATGCGGATGCCTTCGAGGAAGCCCCCTAAATGCCCACCTATGGCTTTATTTGCACGAATCTAGGGTGCTTAAACACGTTTACGGTTCATCGTTCAGCCAGTGAAAGTCATCTCGTGACGTTTTGCCCTCGCTGTGAATCCCTTGCGGAACGAGACGGTAACGATTATAAGCGAATCCGTTTAAAACGAATTCGAGCCAGCTTGCCTCAAGAAGCCTTTGAAACCCAACCCGACACTTCCGCTCACGTGCATGGGGAAGGGTGTGCTTGTGCCTTAAATAAAGATTGGCATGCTTATGTGAAGGCTCGTTTAGCAGAAGAATAACCCATCACGATAGCCATCTAAAAAAGGCAATTTGAAGAGCCTTTTCTAGATTAAGTCTTGTTGTTTTGAGCTTTTTTGCTATAATAGCAGTCATGTCATAAAAAAGGATTAACCGCTATGATGCTTCACCGTCTCTTCTTTGCCTTACTTTTTGCCAGTTTTACCGTTTTACCACTTGCTTTGACTCATGCAGACGATTACGGGCCTTTTCTGCCCCCTTCGGTGGCGAAAGAAAAGCAGGTCGCCAAAGAAAAAGAAGCCAAAGTCGTACAAGACAAAGCCAATGGCGTCACCGTGGGCGAAAAGGTCATTAACAATTTAAGCACGCTCTTTAAGCCCGCCCCTGTAACGAATACGCCGAAGACCTTGAATGCTCCTGTGGAACGAGCCCCTTTTATTTCAACAACGGCACCGAATTTGCCTGATGTCCCCCCTCTTGTGGAAGATGATCCGCTCCCCAAGATGCCTACCAATACTCGTGTGGACAACCCTACGAACAAAATGGGCTTGGCGTATGCCGCCGAAGAGTTGAACAAGGTGCTGGATCTTCAAAAGCAGGGAAAAACCGTGCAAGCCGTGGTTATTTCTAAAGACTTAGACAGCTGGCTGATTGATGCCACTGAAACGCACATTGACTTGTACCAAGTCTTAAATCGTGTGCCTTCCGCTCGAGTGCAGGCGTCTTTTGAAAAAAAGCTGGGGCTAGAATTTGCCAAACTGCGAGATCGTAACCTGCTCGCCTTGGGGCAGTTGTATCGTGA